>JBGSYU010000650.1:0-2670 GCA_041750715.1 Lacipirellula sp. | reverse complement strand
CGGGAAGAAGATCACCGCGCACCGCGGCGCCCGCAGTTCGCCGCTGGCGGATTGCGTGTAGTCGTCGCACACGACCAGCACCTGGCCGTTTTCGAGGGTCTTAGGCGGCTGGGCGAAGCACCAGTGCGTGGGCGGGAAGTAGGCCGCGAGCAGCTCGCGGTGCTTGTCGAGCGCGCCGGCGCCGGCTTCAAACACGCCTTCGGTCGACGAGCTGGCGGTAGTCACGGTCGCCGCGGGCGGCTCAATGAACGGCACGACCGCGAGGAAATAGCATTGGTACAACACCGCCGTCACGGCGAAAGCAATCGCAGCGTGGGTGAGGCGGGTGAGCATTTTTCATAAAGCCGCGACCGGTGGTCGCGGTCCGGGAACCGCGACCACCGGTCGCGGCTGTGTGCGTCACGCGGTGTACTTACGAATCACGCTTTCCCAGCGGCCTGTGTTCTTCAGGATCAACTCGACCACTTCGCGCACGGCGCCGCCGCCGCCGGGGACGCTGGTTACATAGTCGGCCGCTTCGCGTACTTCTTCCGGCGCGTCGCCTACGGCGATTCCCAAGCCGGCGAAGCGAATCGTCGGGATGTCCGGCAGGTCGTCGCCGACGTAAGCGATTTCGTCGGGCCGCAGCTTCAGCGCCACGGCGATCGACTGCACTTCGGGGAGCTTGTCCTTAACGCCTTGGCGGACGATTTCGAGATCGAGTTCGGCCGCGCGAAGCTTCACCACCTGCGAGCTGCGCCCGGTGACGACGCCGGCTTGCCCGCCGGCTTGCTGCCAGAGGCGAATCGCCAGGCCGTCGCGAATGCTAAAGCACTTCGACTCGACGCCCTGATTGTCGAGGATCACGCCGCCGTCGGTCAGCACGCCGTCGACGTCGGTCAGCAGCAGGCGAATCGCGGCGCAGCGTTGGGCGAGCTTCATGGTAGAGAAAATGCTGAAGGATGAATGCTGAAGGATGAATCGAGAAGATGATGACGTAACCGTCCTTCCGCATTCATCCTTCAGCATTCAGCATTGATCTAGTCCGTTTCCGGTAACTCCGCGAACGGCCAACACAAGTCGGTCGTCTCGGGTTCGTCGTCGCCGGCGAACAGGCGGACGGCGGGCAGCTCGAAGTCGGCGCCTTTGAACGGGCGGGACCAGTTTTTTTTCGCGTGCTCGGGCAACATGCCGACCACGTCGGTTACGTCGATCATTCCTACAGGCCTCCCTTGGGGATCTACTACAGGCAGTTCGCTGAATTTGCGTTCGGTGAGAATTTCGAGGGCCACGCTCATACGCGTCCCGGATTGAACCGTGGCGGGCGACTTAGCCATCACCTCCTCTATAGGCGCATCCAGGGCCGCGTTGTTACGCCGCTCGAATAAGCGGGCCAGGTCGCTGTCGGTAAATAGCCCCGCCAAGCCGCCGGCGTCGTTGAGCAGCATGATCGCTCCGCTGCGGCGGCCGGGCCTGGTACTGCCTACGAGCACCTCGCGGATGGTCTGGTTCGCGCGCCCCGTGCGGCATTCGGCGAGGGTGCGCATGTGGTCGTCGACCGCGCTCAGCTTGAACCCAAGCGCCCCGCCGGGGTGAAAACGGGCGAAATCCTCGGGCTGGAAGCCGCGCAGATGGCTCACGGTGAGCGCCAGTGCGTCGCCCACGGCCAGCATGACGGTCGTGCTCGTGCTGGGCGCCAGGCCCAACGAGCAGGCTTCGTCCAGTTTCCCCAGCGGCAGCACCACGTCGGCGGCGCGGCCGAGCGTGCTCTTGGCCGTCGCCGTCAAGGCGATCAGTTTGACGCCTAGCGCTTTGAGCGCAGGCAGCAGTTGCAGCACTTCGCTGGTCTCGCCGCTTTGCGAAAGGGCCAGCACCACGTCGTCGGCATGCACGCGGCCCAGGTCGCCGTGAAACGCTTCGGCCGGATGGAGGAAGTGCGCTCGGGCGCCGGTGGATGCGAACGTGGCGGTGAGCTTCTGGCCGATCGTGCCGGCCTTGCCAATGCCGGTGACGATGACGCTGCCGCGCGTGGAGCGGATCGATTCGACGGCATCGCAAAAGCTGCTATCAAGTTGCTCGGCGAGGATCGCCAGCGCGCGCGCTTCGACGGCGATGACCTCGCGGCCAAACTGGAGCGTTTCGAACTCGCTCACTACGTCGAGAATCGGCCGCTTCCGTGCGGCGGCTTCCCTGGTCATGCGAACCGTCTTCCTTGACGTGCGTAGAAGTGTGCGGGGGCCGCGGATTGTAGCAAGAGGGTGAGTAGGTGAGTAGGTTAGTAAGTGAGTAGGTCAATACGTCGTGCAACCTACTCACCTACTCACTTAATTACCTACTCACCTCGCGCAGCGCATAAAAAAGCTCCCAGAAAAGCTCACGTCCCAGGGGGGCAAAGGACGCGGAAACCTTTCCGGGAGCGATTGGACGCACGGCTCGTATGCGAGCCTGGGCGCGATGCAAGAGGATGTGTCGGGCCTCTTACATCGAGGAGTGTATCGAAGCGGGGGGCGAAGCTTCCGTGCCGCGCTTCCCGCTACGAGGGTCGATTGCTCGACCCAACCACGTGGTTCCTATGTGTTGGTTGGAGTGACGACTTCCTGTCGAACGGCGCCGCGGTGAGAGTAGGAAGAAGGCGTTTGGCTTTCAAGAGCAAAACGCTTGGGGGCTTCCTTGCCTCTGTGCGAAATGTTT
>JBGSYU010000649.1:0-7452 GCA_041750715.1 Lacipirellula sp. | reverse complement strand
TATTTCAATCCGCCGACGCCCGTCGATCGGGCGCTGGCAACGATCGAAGCCTGGCGCGAGTCTCCGGCGCTGCAACTGATTGGCGAAGGTACAGGGTATTGGGAAGTCCTGTCGCGCTTAGTGAAGAACGCGAAGCTGGTTGGCCCTCGGGTTCACGACGCGCGAGTCGCCGCGATCTGCATCACGCACGGCGTTTCGCGATTCTGGACGGCGGACCGCGACTTTGCCATGTTTGCCCAATTGAAATGGGAGAACCCGCTCATTCGTTGAGGACACACGCCGCATCGCGGCAGGTGTGATCGGCCTTGCCAGAAAAACGCCGACAAGTCGTGGTCTTGGGAGGTGGATTCGCCGGCGTGTATGCGGCCAAGTACCTGCTGCGCGGATTGCGGCGTATGGGCCTTCCCGACGTGGAAGTCGCCCTCGTCAGCCGCGAAAACTATCTCACGTTCCAACCCCTCTTGCCGGAAGTCGTCGCCGGCGGCGTCGATACGTTGCACGCGATCAGTCCGATTCGCCGCATCGTGCCGGGCGTCGATCTGTATGTCCGCGGGGTCGAGGAAATCGACTTAGAGCGGCAGGTCGTGCGGCTCGAGCCGGGGAACTTACGGCGGTGCGTCGAGCTGCAGTACGACCACCTCGTGCTGGCCTTGGGCAACCGACTGGCGACGCGGCTGGTTCCCGGGCTTACGGAGCACGCGGTCCCCTTCAAGTATTTGGGCGACGCGCTACGGCTGCGGAATCGCCTGGTACACGTGCTGGAGGAAGCCGCCATTACCGCCGATCCGCAGGAGCGGCGGCGATTGCTCACGTTCGTCGTCGCGGGCGGCGGGTTTTCGGGGGTCGAGTGCATTGCCGAGATGCACGACTTTCTGCGACACGCGGTGCGGTCGTACCCGTCGATCGATCGCGATGAACTGTCGCTCGTATTGTTGCAAAGCGGCGACATGATTTTGCCCGAAATGAAGCCGTCGCTCGCCCAGTTTGCACACCAGGTGCTCGTGCGGCGCGGGGTGCGCATCGACTTGAATACGCGACTTTCGGCGGTATCGGCGACGGAGGCGGTCCTGCTGGACAAAGCGAGCGGCGAGCGTCGCGCCATCGGCACGCGTACCGTCGTGGCCACCGTACCGGTCGAGCCGCACCCGTTGCTCGCGAGTCTTGCCTTGCCGCAGGCGGGCGGGAAGGTGATCGTAACCTCTCACCTGTACTGCGAGGGGGTGGCCAACGTATGGGCCATCGGCGATTGCGCCGCCGTGCCGCTGACGACGCAGGGCTTCGCGCCCCCGACGGCGCAACATGCAGTGCGCCAGGGGAAACTATGCGCCCGCAACATCGCGGCATCGCTGGCCTGCCAGCCGCTGCAGCGCTACCAATTCAAGTCGCTCGGGGCGCTCGCCTCGCTAGGCCGGCGTTCGGCGGTAGCCGAAGTCATGGGAGTGAGGCTGTCGGGTTTCCTCGCGTGGCTGTTGTGGCGCGGCATCTACCTCGGCAAGTTCCCCGGCTGGGATCGGAAGATTCGCATCCTGATCGACTGGACGACCGACCTGCTGCTGCCGCGCGACGTGACGCAGCTTCGCATCTTTCCGCCGCCGCAGGTTCGCCGCGAGCACTTCGAACCGGGCGAAGTCGTCTTTCTGGAACGCGATCTGGGAGATCGCGTGTACTTTGTCGTGACGGGCGAAGCGGAGGTGGAAATCTACGGGCACGTCGTCGCAACCGTCGCCGCGGGGGGCGTCTTCGGGGAGATCGCGCTCATTTCCAATTGCCCGCGATTGGCGACCGTTCGCGCGAAGACGGCGCTCGACGTGGTGAGCGTGACGCGCGATACCTTCGATACGCTCGTTGCGCATTTTCCCGGCGTGCAAGCGGCGATGCGGCAAGTGATGGAGCGTCACCTCTCGGCGGAGGGAAATTCGGCCGTCGGTGACTAGGGATCGCTCGGAGCGCCGAAGGGATTGACCACTCCCGCAGCCGGTTGCGGCTCGACATTCTCCGCCTGCGTGCGCGGCGGTCCGTATGCCTGCTTGAACTGCTCCACGAGATTGGCCTCGCGGGCGGCCGGGTCGGCGATCGCGAAGTCGCGCACGCCGTCGATCACACGCCACGGGCCGCGCGTCGGGTGGAGGTACATCCGCCGTTGCTCCGCGGCATTGAGCGGGCGGGCTCCGACGCGACCGAAGACGGAGATTTGGTTGCCGGTTTCATCGACCGCCCGGTCGCGGTCGACTCCTTCGGAAACGGCGCGCGCTTCCCCGCCCTTGGGAAACTTGTAGGTGGCGATGAGCTTGGGCGTGGGCCTCGGGCTGAACCCGTCGTTACCCGGCGTCTCAGCCGAGGTGAGTTGCACGATGCGCAGGCCATTGCAGCCGTCGGCCAGGTAAGCGAACTCGCTGACGTAGGTGATTCCGAGTTTCACGTCGTGCAGATCGCAAATCTTGCCGTTGGCGTCGTAGATTTGGTCGATCCGCGGCGACTCGGGATTGGTCACGTCGAGTATCACCAACCCCTGCTTGCCCGCGGCGACGTAGCCGTAGGTGCGAGCGACGTAGATACGCTTGGCGTCGGGCAAGTCGACGGTCGCGCCGGGGCACGCCACGGGATTGGCCAAGTCCGTAACGTCGAACACCCTCACGCCCTCGGCGTCGCAGACGAACGCGTATCGAAACTGGATCTGCACGTCGGTAGGGCAATGGAGCAAGTCTTTGCCGATGACGCTGGTCACCCGCGGATGCAAAGGATCGTCGATCGACAACACGACCAATCCCGCATCGCAGCACACATATGCGTACGCGCCGGCGATCGCGATGCGGCGAGCGCCGTGCAGCAGTCCGTCGGGATTGTAGGTGAGCGCGCGTTTCAGAAAGTTGTTTGTGGGATTGCCGTCCAGCAGCGTGCCGGCGTTGACCAAAATGAGACCCTCTTCCTTGTCGGCGACGTACAGGTAGGAGTAGAGCGGATGAATCGTCGGTTCGCGGTTTTCGGGGGCGTGGGTCCGGGTGGGGTCGGGCGCGGTGGTCGACGGGGCCGCCACGCTCATCGCATGTTTGGTGCGTACGTACAGTTGCTGGCCCGCCGGCGAGACGGGGGCCGTGACGATCCGCTCGGAGAAGGCCTTTTGGTCGATGAACGCGACGTCGAACACCCGCAGGCCGCCTTCGGCGCACGCCGCGTAGAGAAACTCGCCGCGGAGTTGCAGATCGAGAATCTCAATATCGACGTGGCGCTTGAAGAACTGCTCGCCGACGTCCTTGCCCGGATGTTCGTGGGCTTCCTCCAGTTGCCGGCCGCGCTCGACGTGCTCTTCGTAATGTTCGGGAAACGCCAATTCGTGGAGCGTGCTGCCAATCACGGCCTGCGGCTCGACCAGTTCAGTCGCCTCGACGGCGAAGAGCCCCTCTTCACCGGCGGCCACCCACGCGAAGCGCCCGATAAAGTTCAGGTAATTCGTGCCCTGCATGAGCAATTGCGCCATCAGGGCGTTGTTGTCGTTAGCGACCGAGGCGTGGCAGTCGGTACACGTCTTGGTCTCGCCGGCGCCGCGGACGGTGTGCGGCACATTGGTGCTAAACGCGATGCCGCTGGGGCCTTCCGCCGAGATCGTCTGCTGCTGGACGTAAATCGACTCGCGATTCTGGTTATACGAGCCGACGTGAACGGCGCACGATGAGCGCGCCGGGCCAATGCGGTTGCCCGTCACGTCGCCGTCGCGGGCGAGCATGTACACTTCGTCTCGCAAGGTCTGGAAGTTGTAGGCCACGTAGTTGCGGGTCACGTCGCCTTCATTGTGCAGATCCGGCATTTTTTCGTTGGCCCGCTGCGGCAAATGGCAGCCGTAGCAGCTCGCATTCCACGAGGAGTGGCAGGCGATGCAGCTCATCTGCTTCGTGGAGTGGGCGCACTGGCCGTCCGCGGGCGCGTCGCCCCAGGCGAAGTCGCCGCGCCCGTCGAGCCGCACCGTCTTTGCGAGCGCGGAGCGAGCGTTGTACTTCGGCGAGTCGGGATTCACGGTGTCGGCGACCTGCGTCACTTCCCAACTCAAGTTTTTCTCGACGAGCGAATTCTGGATCAGTCGCGTGCCGTGGAGCTCGAACCGCCGCTTGCCGGAAGGGGTGCGCAAGGCAAGTAGGTTCAGGCCGCGGCGCTGCGACCCGCCGACGCCGGCGGCGGCCGGGCCCGTCGTGAACATTTCCGGTTTGCCGTCGACGAGCTTTACGGCCCGCTGCGCGGCATCGCCGTGGCAATCCTGGCAGGTGATTTCGATGGCGGCGCGGACCTCACCATATAAGGCGCCGTTGCCGTGTACATCTTGCACGAAGTGGCAATCGACGCAGTGCATTCCCTTTTCCAGGTGAATGTCGAGCAAATGCACGGGAACGTTATCGCGAATCTTCTGAAGCTCTTCCTCCTTGCGACGCACGACCGCGAGCGCCTGGACGTCGGTCGTATCCCAATCGCGATCGCTGTAAAGCTGCTTGACGTATTCGGGAATGCGCACCGCCGTTTGAAGCTGGCGATTCTCAACGCGGTCAATCGGGCGATCGCGGTGGTCGAGCAACACGCCGCGGCGGTCCTTCTTGAACACCGCGCGAAACACCCAGCCGTGGCCGTGGAAGTCGGCGAACTGCGTATGCTCCAGCAGCGGGTTAAGCTCCGACACCTGCGCCAGGAACGCGGGGTCCGACCAGTTGCCGCGCGCCGAGGCCTCGTTCGGGTCCGACATTTGCGCCTGATTTTGCTGCTCGGCCGTGAGTCGCTTCTGTTCCTTCGGATACATCAACTGGCCGTCGGTTTCGAGATCCCACCAGGTGTACCCCAGATAAGTGTTCATCACGTTCGTACCGGGATGCACGTGACACGTGATGCACTGGCTGGAGGGAATCGCGCGCGTGAAGCGATGCTGAATCGGGTGGCCCGGCTCGTCTTTGGGAATCGTCGGGTCGACCGACGTGACCCACGAATCGGTCTCCGCCGCGGCTTGGCCCATGTGGCCATACTTGGCGAACGGACCGGAATGCACCGGCGAGCGATCGTTCGCATACACCATGTGACAGGCGGTGCAGCCGCTGCTGCGGTAGTCGCCGGCGTGGTCGTTCGTACCGAAAAAATTGAGCGTAGGATCGAGCAGCCGCGTTTTCTGCAAGCCGACGAATACCGGGTCGGTGCGATTGAGCGTGCCCAGCCCGCGGTTGCTCAACCGGGCTCGCGGGCGGCCCGCCTCTTCCTTGGTCTCGGGCAAACCGGTCTCCAGCACAAACCGCCCGCCGCGCTCGAAGGTGCGCAGAACATTGCCCGGTTGCGTGATCTGAAACCGCGGCAGCGGGTCGAGGTAGGGCACGATGCCTTTGCGGGCCGTTTCCTCCGGCGTGGGCGGCGGCACGGTTTGCAACCGCTGCGGCGCACCGTGCATGCTGTAGCTCTCGCCGTACCGCGGCCACTTGAACGGCACGGCCCCGTTGTTGTACAGGGCAGCGCCCCACAGCATGCAGCCGTGGGTCATCATGCTTTTCTTCACTTGGTGCGTCTCGACGCCATGGCATTGGCCGCAAGTAAGAGCGGCGACGCGAAGGTCAGCCGGATTGACGAAGCGAATGAAGTCGGGCCGCTCCCGATTGAGCAGCGTGTAGCTGCGAATCGGGTTCGCCGCGGTGAGCCACGCCTCGGGGTGCGAGGGATGCACATGGGCGCGATTCTTGTCGGTGGCGGAGGGATTTCCGCCGTGGCAGTCGCAACATCCGAGATGCACCGACGGACTCGCATGAGGATCACCGACCTCCGCATGACAGGCAATGCAGCCCGCGCTCTTAGCCGCAGCCTCGGCTGCGCCCTGATGGACGAAGGCCGCCAGGGCGGGGTCGACGGCCGGCGGCGGAGCCGCGTCGGAGGAGATCGGGGGCAGCGGCTCCGGGGCGCCGACCTCGACCGGCTCCCCCAGGAGATCGGACGGCAATTGCGCAGCACTGGGCGCCGCCCCCACGCCAGCGAGCAAGCCTACCAGCAATGCATTGAGCGCAGGTCGGCAGATCGCATCGTCCTCCTTGCGTGCCCGTCGAGCAACGATTCTCATGTCGTCGATCGACGCTGTGCCGCCAGCATTTCCGTAGCCGGCCCGCTGATAGTCCCGATAGTATTGACGCGGCCCGCGGGCCGTGCAAGGCGAATTGGCGAACGCGAGCCGGGTGCTAGTGCGTCCTGCCTCAGTCGAAACTGGAATTTTCCTTCGCGGCCGTTAGCATAACGCCCAGCGAAGGAAGAATCCATGAATTCAGGCGAGAACGGCTCGTCACGTCGTGAACGCCGCCACTTTTCAGCGGAGCAGAAAGTCGCGATCGTCAAGCGGCATCTGGTCGACGCGGTCCCGGTTTCGGATCTGTGCGATGAATTGGGCCTTCAGCCCGCCCAATTCTACGGATGGCAGAAGCAACTCTTCGAGGGAGGCGCCGCCGCCTTCGAGCGGAAACGCCAAGCCGCCAGGCCTTCGCCCGCCGAGCGCAGGGTCCAGCAGCTCCAAGAGAAAAAGGCGACCAAGAACGAAGTGATCGCCGAATTGATGGAGGAGAACGTCCGCTTAAAAAAAGTCGATCGCCCGCTATAAACGGGCGGTGGGTCGAGCCCGATGTGCGGGATGAAGTCGTCGATTACGTGCGAACGTGGAGCGACCGGACGGAGATCTCGGCCGGGCTCCTGGTGAAGTCGATCGGAGTCGGCACGAGCAAGTTTTACGATTGGAAATAGCGGTTCGGCAGGGCCAACGAGCATAATGCGCCGGTTCCCCGCGATCACTGACACCAGACGTGGGAGAAGCAAAGGATCTTCACCGTTCACGCCGAGCATCCGCTGGAGGGTTATCGCCGACTGACGTACATGATGCACCACGCCGCCCGCTGCCGCGTCCTGAGCTGTTTGGGGGGATTCGGTTGGAAGTGCGCCGCTTTTCGCGCCGTCTTGTTGCGACTTGGCGTTTTTATGCGGAGTCTATGTCGCTTGTTCGACTCTCCTACGGGGTACTTGAGAGTTAGCGGATTCCCTCCTTCCGCCAACTTGCGGCGAGGCGCTAGTCTTGCTGGCTATCGCTTGCCCTTTTCATGCAGCGGCACGTCGCGGAATTGCGCGTGGCAGGCGGCGCAGTTTCGACTGACCGCCTCCAGGGCGATGGTCACGCGCGTCAGCCCGTCGGCCGGCCCCGACTTCGCCGAACTCGTCGACTTCGACGCTTCCCAGGCGCGGTACGAATCCTCCAAGGCTTGCGCCCGCGCTTCGCCCTGCGCGAGCAGCTCGCGGAACGCCGCCGGCTGCGCCTTCGCTTCGTCGGTTCGCAACAGTTCCGTGAGGTGCTCGCGGAGCAGCAGCGCTTCGTGGCCGGGGGCGACGTCGGGATGCTCGGGCATCGCCTGCCAGCCGTTGGCGGCGAGTTGCTTCAGAGCGTCGTGGCGATGCTCGATCTCGACCATC
>JBGSYU010000648.1:0-7560 GCA_041750715.1 Lacipirellula sp. | reverse complement strand
CACGATGATGTTGTTCTCGACGACGACGCTGTCGACGCCGTTGACGCGGACCGCGCGGAACGCCAGATCCGATCCGTCGACGGTGAAGCCGTCGAGGGTCACGCCCGATGCGCTCACTTCAATTAAGGCGTCTACGACGGCATCGGCGCCGATCACCGATTCTTGCGCCAGCGGCACGCTGCGCGTCCTGCCGTCGATGCCGGTTTGGGCGCCAATGAGCATCAACGATTTATTGACGACCACTTGGCCCAGGTAGGAGCCGGCGTTCACGTCAACAACGCGATTGCCGCCGGTGAGAATGCCGTCTTGGATCAGGTCGATGGCTTCATCGATCCGCGGTCCGCCGGACACATCTTGCGATCCCAGCGCTGTGACGTGCAGATAGGAGAAATCGCCGGCAAAGCCGGTCGCTGTCGCGGCGCCGCCGGCGAGGTACGGCGTGAAGTCGATCGTGCCCAGCACGTTGGCGGCGATCGCGCTCTCGCTGGTCGTGCCCCACCAGTTGCCGGAGGCGTCGATCACGCCGGCGAGCGGGTTGGCCTGGATGGCTTTGCTGCTAAAGGTGTCGGTGAGATCGTTGCCGGACAATGTCACCGAGCCCGCGGCGGCGCCGACGATCACGCCATCGGTGCGGTTGCTGATAATGCTGCCGGAGATCGAGGCCGAGCCGTCGACCACGTTTACGCCCACGCCGGACCCGCTGCCGTCGAGCGTGGACCCGCTGCCGTCGAGCGTGCTGTTGGTCACCGTGAGGACGGCGCCGTTGTCGACCTGGATGCCCACGGCGCTGCCGGCGGTGACGATTGAGTTGCTCACCGTGAGGACGGCGCCGTCGAGGTCGATGCCGAAGATTCCCCCGGTGATCGTCAGGCCGGCGACGGTCACAACGGCGTTGCTGGTGACGGTCAGCGGCGTCGAAAGGGGACCGCCGTTGAGGGTGGGAAGCGCTCCGGCTTGTCCCAGGATTGAGAGGTTCTGGCTTACGGTAACGCTTCCAGTATACGAGCCTTCAAGAACGTGGACGTTGCCGCCGACGTCGACGAGGCCCACCGCGTCCTGGATGCTGTCGTAGGCCGCGATCATCCCCGTCGCGGTTCCCGTCGTGACCTCTCCAAACGCGGTGTCGCCGTAGATCCCCGTGATCGTTCCTGCCGCGAGCGTGTCGTTGTTGTTCCGAACAATGTCGCCGACGTCGAGCACGCCGATGGCGCCGTTGTCGGTTTCTAGATCCCAGTTGTCGTTCACATACAGATCGGCGGCGAGCATGGCGCGCGGTTCGAGCCCTTCCATGCGTAACGCGCGGCCGCTTCCCGAAAGCACGAACTGCGATCCCTTGGCTCCGCGAACGATGCGCGCCGAGTCCGCGCCGGCGCGAAACACGCTGCACACACTCTCGACGATGCGGTTGGAGTGCCACGAGCTGAGTGAGAACTTGCGGAACCGCTTGCTCCAGCGGGCCGAGCGGGCCGAGCGGCGCTCCGGGCTGAACAGGCTGCGAAACCGAGGAAGTGAATTGCGTGTCATGGTAAGGCTCCGAGTAAGAACATCCGACGCGATGTTTGCGGCTGAGCGAGTGAATACGCCTCGGCAGTGAGCGCATACCGCCAGACAAGGCGGGCGAACGCGTCGCACGAAGCGGGCAGGTTGTTAGCGAGAGCTGAAAAACGGTGTCTTAAAAATAGCGTCCCTGTTGCGTTATCCAACGCCGCACTCACCGTGCGGCCGACCCGACGAAATCGTTCGCCTCTGCTCTCCGGTCGATTAACTTCTCAGTCGATTGAATCACTGGCAATCGCGGCCGCCGTGACCGAACCGCGACTGCTGCCGCACGCTGGCCCGCGTACAGCGCGGTTCGATCGGCGGTCGCGACCGCCCTCGGCTAGCCCTGCGGCCGGCCGACGACGCGTTTGTTCACGTCGGTTTCCAGTACGCCGAAAGCTTGCTCATGCCGTTGGACCGAGAGGTGCAAGGCGTGGAGCAGCCGCTTGGCGGTGAAGTAGTTCGTCACGATCCGCTGGGTAATATGCACCGGATCGGTGGGGGCGCCGAACGGCTGGGCGTTCAGGCCGAAGTCGATGATCAGCTCTTCCGGCGTGCCGGTGACGCGGCAGAAGTTCGCGTAGGAGGCGGCGGAGATGCTCTTGTCGTCGACGCCGACGCGAGCCTGAGCGACCGGGGCCGGGCTGGCGGTCGGGCTCGCCGCGTCGCTCGAATCTGACATTTCTGAGCTGCGAGGCGGTCTCGTCTTGGTGGCTTCAGTCATCGATGAACATCCTCAAGGAGAAAGAAATCGCAGAGCGCGACTCTGAATTAAAAAATCAACGGGAGATCGCATGTGTAAGCGAAAGTATGAGCAAAGCCTCCAGTCGCTCAATCCCCACAAGCGCGGGGGGGGTGGTGCGGTTACGCCCGTTGCCGATTCGAGGTCGGCCAAATCGAAAATCGGACCACTTTGGCGACAATTAATTCACCTTTTCTAAACGCTAACGGTTCCCGGGGATGAAATTAGCCAAAAGTTCGGCCCGGCTGCTAACTTCGAGCTTCATGTAAATTTGCTTGAGGTAGTCGGAGACGGTGTGCGTGCTCAGCGTGAGTTGCCGCGCCACCTCTTTGCGAGATTTGCCGCTGAGCAGCAAATACATGACCTCGCGTTCACGCGGCGTCAACGTCGCCAGTCTGCCATTCAACCATCCCTCGGTCGGAGCCGAATGGAGCCACTCGACGTGCTGGAACAAGACGTCGACGAGGGCACGTTCGCGCAAGGTGAACCCTGGGCGCCCCTGCCGCCGAAGTAAGCTGACGCCGCTGTAGCTTCCACTGCTGAGCCGGCATTTCAGGGTGGTAGCGTGATCGCCGGCGATCACGTCGCACGCCCGAACGCGGGGGGCATTGAGATCGTAGCCATTGCCGTTGACGTGAATTTTCTCAGCGGCGACCGCCTGCTGCTCGTCAGCGCCGACGCTGGAAATCCTAGGTGCGAAGGCGGCTTGCACCATCGGACGGCAAATCGTCTGAAACACCTCGACCGGGTCGTGGTCGTCCTGGAACCCTTCATACAACAAGCTGCTCGACAGGTCGCTCGCCCCGAATAAGGAGTGAAATTCACCGGCATACCACAACCACGCATCGGCGGAGAGGACCGACTGCAAGCCGTGGAGCAACTCGCGCTGACGCGCCGCGACAGGCCTGTCGACCGACGGATCCGACGCCGTCGCCAAGAGGGTGATCAGCGTCTTAACATCGGCCAGGCAAAAAACGTCCATGCTGAACATACCAGCCCTGCAGTTAGCTTGAGACGCCTGCATCGAAACGTTGTTTTTCTGGGTGATAGCGGCGTATTGCGCACACTCGACGGATGACCGGAGGTTTGAGCGCGGCATCCATCTCCTACTTAAACCGCCAACGGAAATCGCCGCCCGACAGGTTTCAAGAAGCAATTGGAAAATTTGAGCAGCCGCCAAGGTCGCGTTTCGCCGAAACTCGCGTCCTGCAATGACTTGGAAGAATGTCGAGCCCGGCGATTCGCCGTTCTCGAACGTGCTGTATTACAGCCGTAGTCGCCGCCCGACTTGCCAAGTAGGATGGCGAGCAGGCGCAGCAGCAGGAACTGAGACGATCGCACATGGGCTCTGGTAGTTCGGGGATTTCCGTTAGTCAGTGGCTATCGGGCTTGAAAGCAGGCGATTTGGCGGCCATTGAGGCCCTCTGGCATCGCTATGCGTCGAGCCTGGTGGCGTTGGCGCGCCATCGGCTGCAAGGCGTTTCGACCAGCTTCGCCGACGAAGACGACGTCGCCCAAAGCGTGTTTCACAACATGTGCCGGGGTGCCGCGGCGGGTCGTTTTGAGGACGTTAAGAATCGAGACGAGCTTTGGTGGCTGCTGCTGGCCATGACCAAGCGTAAGGTCGTCGACCATGTCCGACGCGAATCGACGCTGAAACGGGGCGGAGGATGCGTCGTGTCCGAGACGACGCTCGCCTCCAGCGACGTTGACGGACCGCCGTTTTCATTCGATTTGCTCGTCGCCGACGACCCCACGCCCGAGTACCTGGTGGCGCTCGACGAGCAGACGCAGCGCATGTTGGGCCTGCTGCGGGACGATCGCTTACGCGAAATCGCCATCGCCCGCATCGAGGGCCTATCGGTCGGAGAAATCGCCGACAATCTCGGCATCAGCACCCGGTCGGTCGAGCGGAAATTGTGTTTGATCCGCAAGACGTGGGCGGCCGATCTGGCGGACGGCCATTGACCTGCCAGGCTGCTGCGCTGCCTTTAGCCGTCATCCTGAGCGAAGCGAAGGATCTAGCGGCGTTCTAGGCTTCGTCTCAAAAGGAAGGGCGAGGCCGCGCCGCGCCGGGTACACGCTTTACGGCTTGGCAGGAGCCTCGCCCTCCCAATACTCGTTCGTCAGGCACGTTTTGAGGCAAAGGCCCAGATTCTTCGCTTTGCTCAGAATGACGAATTCCGCCAACCCCCCGCATTTATGGGGGTTGTGGCGTCCGCCAAACCGGCGATAGTGCGGGTGTGGGTGGAGTCGGCAGCTACGGGCCGGTCCGCCCGCATCACGACATTGCACCTCGCGAACATCGACTAGCAACAAGGGACGCCGCTAATGATGACTACAACCAAGTTGAACACGCTACTCGTGCCTGTGGCGGTCGCGATGGCACTCACCGCCACGCAAGCCGTGGGCGGCATTATCACCGGGGCGCAGTCGGCGACAGGGCCGGGACTAGGTCTGGTTTCGGTCCCCGTCATCAACAGCTTCTCGCCGAACAACGACAACGCCGGCGCCAACAGCAACAACATCGCCGTGGCGGTCAAGCGTTTCGACAACCCCGGCTACATCGACATCGAGTTCAATTTCAGCAACTCGCTCGGCGTTTCGGAGTACGAAGTCTTCGAAGCTGTCGATAACAACACCGGGACTCCCTGGTCTAGTTACCAGATGCAATTAGGCTACGGCGTCGGCGCCTCGTTCGTTCCCTCGGCAAGCGGCGACGGGCTGGACTTCGACGATCCCAATCTGGATCCGGCGCCGACGACCACCGCGTTCTCCTCCGTCAACGCTGCTGAAGACGTGCTCCTCTTCTCGGGCGGCCTGCATAGCTCCGGATTGCAAACCTACCGCTTTCGGATCGACGTGCCGGACGCGGTGCAAGGCCGGCTTGGCGACTCGTTCACGCTCCGCCAAATTCCTACCCCGGTACCCGAGCCTTCGGCGCTCATCCTAGCGCTCTCCGCAGTCGCCGGACGGCTGCTCCGCCGCCGCTGTAGCCGGGGTCTGTGACCCCGGCGTCTGGTGACGCCGGCATGCTCGACGAAAGGCCGGCCTCATAGAGGCCAGCTACAACATAGAGGCCAGCTACAAAGGGCGCTAATACGCCGATTCCGAGGCGGGCTCCGCGAGCAGCATGCGTCTGGCGATGATGTACAAGCGACTTAGCGCCCGGCGATACCGGCCAATGGCGGCCAACGACGTTACGTTGAGCAAGGCTGAGAGTTCGCGCGTGCTCAACTGATCCAGATGCCGCATCGCCAGAATTTCGCGATCCGGCGTGCGTAGTTCGGCGAGGGCCGCCGAGACGCGGCGCTGGCGCTGGCGGTGATTGAGATGCGACAGGTTGCGGGGGTCGATGTCCGGCACACGCACCGAGAGAATTTGCTGCCAATCGACCCCTTTCGCCAGCGCATCTTCGAGCAAGCCGGGCACGAACGGCAAATGGCTGTGATGCAGATCGCCGAGCCGCCCGAGGGCGATCTCGCGGAGCCACACGTAAATCGGCGGCCGGCCGCCTCTGAAATAGTCGCCGCGGCGGTGAAGGCCCTCGACGAGAATGGCCTGGGCGACTTCGCCGGGCGCGAACCGCGCCCGCAAGCGCAAGTCCAATCGCAAGGCGACGAGCCGCTCGAGCCGGCCACGATGCGTTTCCAACAGTTGCCCAAAGGCGTCGGAGTCTCCCTTCTCCGCCATCCACAGGAGTCGTTCAGTCGAGGCGTTCATGGGTCGCTGGGCCATTGGCTGGCGCCGTGTCGTGGGATACTGCTAATCTTCAATCGCAAGAACGACGCTCGAACCGCCAAGAACGCCAAGGGGAAAATTGAGCTCGCGAGGGAACGACGAGAATTCCGGTGCTAGTAACTCGGCGCTCTTGCCGTGCTTGGCGGTTATTCCTGACTTCGCAATCGTCCTAAATGTTCCCAGGAACTATTCGCAATCACGCCGAGTGAGCGATATACTGCGCTCGTGCTCGCCGCGCGCGAGCCGACTGTTTCGCGGACCTGGTTGACACGAACCATCACGTTACGGCGAGACCCCAGGCCGTGCCGACAGACTTCTCCATCACCGACACCGTGACGCCGTCGATCGACGATCGCATCGACGTCATCTGCGATGCGTTCGAGACTTGCCTAATCCGCGGCGAGCGGCCCGACATCGCGGAGTTCGCCTCGCAGGCCGGCAAAGAGTTGAGCGCCGACTTGTTCTCCGAGCTGCTGCAGGTGGAGATCGAGTACCGCTCTCGAAGCGGAGAGGCCGTTTCCAGGGCGGAGTACTTGCAGCGGTTTCCGGAATTCGCCGACGCGATTGAAACGGTCGGCCACAACCTTTCCTGGACCGAGACGGAAAACGTCAGCAATCCTTCCACGGGCGCCGACGGGAAAGTTTTTCTCGATCGGTTCGTCTTGGGCGACCGCATCGGTTCAGGCGCCGCCGGCGATGTGTGGAAGGCGCGCGATCCGCGTCTCGGGCGGACCGTCGCCATCAAGATTCCGAACTCCCGCCACCGTTCGGACGAAGAACGCCGGCGGTTTGTCCGCGAGGGCCGGGCGGCCGCTCAACTGCGGCATCCGAATATCGTGACGGTGTACGAAGCGTCGAGCCGGGGAGGCGCCGCGTTCATCGTCGCCGACTTTATCGACGGGCGCGATTTGCGGCAGCATCTCAAGGAGACCCGGCCGACACACCGCTGGGCGGCCGAGCTGTGCGGAAAAATCGCCGACGCGCTCCACTACGCCCACGAGGCCGGCGTCGTGCACCGCGATCTCAAGCCGGCGAACATCCTGCTCGACGTCGCTGGCGAGCCGCACATCACCGATTTCGGCCTCGCCAAGTGGGCCGGTGACGCCCGCGACATGACGATTTCCGGACAAATGCTGGGCACCCCGGCGTACATGTCCCCTGAGCAGGCGCGGGGCGAGAGCGCCGCGGTCGATCGGCGGGCCGACGTGTTCGCACTGGGGGTGATGCTGTACGAAATGCTCACCGGCCGCTGCCCGTTCACCGGCGGGCAAGCGGCGGTGCTCACGAGCATTATCAATACGCCCGCCGTTCACCCCAGCGCGCACGACAAGCGCATCCCGCGCGATTTGGAGACGATCTGCCTCAAGGCGATCGAGAAGACGCCCGAGCGCCGCTACGCGACGTCGGCGGAGCTTGCGGCGGATCTCCGCCGTTATCTCGACGGCGACCCGATCCGCGCCCGGCGGGCGAAGCCCCGGGAACTGGCGTGGCGGTGGGTGCGGCGACATCCGGCGCTGGTGGCGGCGATGTTCTTGGGC
>JBGSYU010000647.1:0-4906 GCA_041750715.1 Lacipirellula sp. | reverse complement strand
GAAACGTCGTATCTTGTCGCTGGGAAACGGCTTAGTATAGCGAACTGGCGAGGGGCCGCAACGGGGGGGAACTCCCTTGCTAGCGCTTCGGGCTCGGCGTTCGGGGGCGTCAGCCTTCGCGGGTGATGGAGAGGACGAGGCCGGCGAGGTGGGGGTTGCAGGCGACGGCGTTGCCGGTGTGGACGGAGGGGCGGCCTTGCCAGTCGGAGAAGTGGCCGCCGGCGCCTTCGATGACCGGTTGCAGGGCGGCGGCGTCCCACAGGTTCATCAGCGGGTCGACCATCACGTCGGCCCGACCGGTGGCGACGAGTAGGTAGCCATACGCGTCGCCCCAGGTGCGGGTGAGGCGGCAGGCTTGTTCTAGCTGGTTGTAAACGCCGCGGCTGCCCGAGGCGCCGATGCGGTCGAAGGAGGCGGCTTCGCTGGTCAGGAAGGTGGCGTCGGCGAGGCGTTCGATGCTGGAGACGTGGGCCGGGGTCGGGGACGACCCGGCTCGCTGGACGTATTGCGTTTCGCCGCCGGCCGCGGCGTAAACAAGTTCGTCGGTCACGGGAGCGTAGATTACGCCCAGCAGCGGGCGGTCGCCCTCCATGACGGCGACCAGTGTGGTGTAGAGCGGCACGCCGGTGATGAAGCTTTTCGTGCCGTCGATGGGGTCCAGCACCCAGCGATAGGGCGACGTGCCGGCGGATTCGCCGAACTCCTCTCCCAGGATGGCGTCGTGGGGAAACGCCGCGGCGATCCGCTCGCGCTGGAGCGTCTCGGCGGCCCGGTCGGCGGCGGTCACGGGGGAGCCGTCGCCCTTGCGATCGACCGTAAGCGCTGGCTGGCGGAACCAACGGAGCGTCGCCGCGCCGGCCTCCCGGGCGATGGTCACGGCCAGGGCCAGGCGGCTGTCAACGTGCGGATTTGAGGCGTGCGATGGCGACATAACAGTGAAATTACGATGACTTTAGTCTGTTCGGCCTTTATACGACGGGGTGGCGCCGATTATAAGGGTCGAAATAACCCCCGGCGCCGTAACGAGATGCCGTGCGTTTTTTCTTGAACCTGGAAGCGGTCCGTTTAGAATGAACTGTGGACATTCACCGCTTTCAGATGCAAATGGGCCAACGGGGCAGCCGCAGGAGGCGTGGAATGTCGAAGTCGTTTTGGAGCATTGGTTTAGCGATAGCGCTCACGGTCGCGGCGATGAGCTGGACCGCCGACGCGCAGCCGCCGGCGACCAGCGCGTCGTACGGCGCGGGGAACCCCGGCGGCGATCTGATCACTTATTTCCTACCGGTTGAGGGCAAGCCGACGACGTTAACCGTCATCGACCCGGCAGCGCGGCGGATTGCGGTGTATCATGTCAACCGCGAGTCGGGAGAAATTGAGTTGAAGAGCGCACGCAACATCGCGTGGGATCTACGGATGGACTATCACAATAATGCGGGCATCTTGCCCGAGGAAATTCGCAAGGGGATCGAGCGAGGAAAGTAAGTTCTAGTCAGAAGAGCCTAACATCAGTCATCCTAGGCGAAGCGAAGGATCCAGCGTCACGCTAGTTTCTTCGCTTCGCTCAAAATGACGTGCAAATCGCTCGGAACGACAAACGATGCCGACGGATCGTCGAAAAGATTGACCCAATCAGCGCGGGCAGTAGGAATGGAGTCGCCGCCGCGTGTTTGTTCGACCAAATTGTAGGTGGCGTCTGCGACGCCGCGGGCGGGGTCGCAGACCCCGCCTACAGTAGAGGGTTCGAGCCACACCGAGGTTGCGATGGAGCAGAAGTTCGTCAAGTTTGAAGAGGCCGTCGAGAAGCTCGGCATTAGCGCGGATCGACTGAACCAGCTTCGCGACGACGGCGAGCTGCGCGCCTACCGCGACGGCGCCAGTTGGAAATTTCGCGCCGACGAGATCGATCGTCTGGCAAACGACGGCATCCCCGAACGGTCGCCGCCCAGCGACGTCAATCTCGTCGATCCGAGCGAGCTGGTCGCCGCGTCTCCGCTGCGCAGCCTCGACGATCTCGACGAGCTGAGCCTGGCCGACGACGAGCTATCTCTAGGCGGCAGCGAGTTGGAGCTGGCGGCCGATCAGGAGGACACCGTCACCGCGGGCGGGAGCGACGCCGCGCTCGACATTCACACCGATACGCAGGAGGGGAGCGACCCCTCTGACTCGATCCTCCTGAGCGAAGAGGAATTGGGCGAATCGGCGCATTCGCCCAGCACGATCATCGGTCGCAAAGAGTCGAAAGACGCCGATCTGGAACTGGTGATGGACGACGACGATTTGGCCGGCGACGGCAGCGACGTTTCGCTGTCCGGCGGGGCGTCGAACGTGCTGTCCGCGGGCGTTGCCGGCTCCGGCGTGCTGGATGAGGTCGAACCTGAATCGGGCGGCCTCAGCGCGTTCGAGGACTTGGAGGAACTCGAGATCGACCTAGCCGCGGAGTCGGGCCAGATCCTCACCTCCGACGTCTCCGGCGCGAAGTCGCCCAAGGGCAGCATCGCAAAGCAGCAGGCGCCCGAAGGCGATAGCGATCTCACCCTGGACGACGGCATGCTCGCCGGCGAAGACGAAGGGACCGACCCCGTGCCGGAGGAACTGCCTGCAAGTTCCGCGAAAGCGAAGAAGACCGACGGGCCGACTTCAGACCTCGAGCTGGCCACGGACGAAGACGACTTCGTATTGGCCGGCGAAGGCGGCAGCGACATTACGCTCGATAGCGGCGACAGCGGCATCAATCTCATCTCGCCGTCGGACAGCGGGCTGGCGCTCGACGACATCCCGCTGGAAATGGGCGGCTCGGCGATTCTCGAATCGCTGTCGATGGGCGATAACCTTGGCGGATCCGAGCTGTCGCTCATCGGCAGCGATCCGCGGTTGGGCCAGCAAGAGCCGCTGGCGAAGTTGCAAACGGACGACGACTTCCGCCTGACGCCGCTGGGCGACAAGGACGAAGACGGCGACAGCAGTTCGCAGGTGATCGCGCTCGACGGGGGATTGGACGACCTGGGCGCCGGCGACGGCGGCATCTTGGGCGAAGACGCGTTCGCCGAAGAGGAAGGCGTCGTCTTCGACGGCGGCTACAACCCGACGGGCGACGACGCGGGCATGGCGCCGGCCTACGCGCCGGCGGCGCGCGGCGAGGGGGAATACTCGGTGTGGAACATCGTGGGGCTGGGCTCGTGCATGTTCCTGCTGTTGTTTTCCGTCGTGTTGATGCTGGATATGGTGCGGAACATTTGGAGCTGGGATGAGAACCTGGCGCTGAACGACTCGCTGCTGGATTCGCTGCTGGGGATGTTTGGCTTGCAGTAGATCGTCAACGTTGGCGACGCTAAAGGTTTCCACTTAGCCCTCGGTCACTGACCGGGGGCTAAATGTGTTTTGCGGACGCGAGGCGGGGCGGGTGGGCGACGGCCCGCCGCCGCGGCGTATCGCGATCGTCGGAGTCGTCGACCAACAAGACCTTCATAGAGGACCCTCCATGTCTACAACCGACTTGCGCGGCGAGCTTAAGGAGCGGATCGACCACCTCTCCAAGGAGCGGCTACGAACGGCGTCCGACTTTTTGCGATATCTCGAGCAGTTGGAGTCCGACGAGGCCACCGAGGAACTGTTGCGTATTCCTGGCTTGGTTGAGTTGAACGAGCAGGGGATTAAGGACATCGCCGAAGGGCGGGGCACTCTATGGCGCGAGGTGCGCCAAGATGTATGACGTAGAATTGCTGCCGAAGGCGAAGCAATTCTACGCCAACGCGGAGTTGTCCCTGGCGAGGAAAATTGCTCGTTGCCTTGAGCAGCTCGAAGTAAACCCGCGCCGCCACAACAATATTAAGCCCCTGCACGGTCAATTTTCTGGCCAGTGGCGGTATCGCGTCGGCGATTACCGCGTCATCTATCAGATCGACGACGGGCGGCAGCGCGTCCACATTACGGCGATCGTCCATCGAGGACAGGCGTACGAATAACGCGTTAGCGGATGACTTCTCGGCGGGGTATTGTCAACGGCGCGGATACGGCCATGAATGACGGGCAACCTCTTGTCGCCGCGGCGACCCGGGTAGGCGAGTACGCCAACATGGACCACCCGCCGGACCCCTCGGAGTACCTCGGGGTGACAGGAGCAAGCGGTATCACTACCCACGGGAAACCCCGGTAGGCGTGGTGGGGGCTAGCCGTATAATAGTGGCAAGTGAATTGTTTGCCGCTGTCGCGCCCGATGACTTGCCGGGCATACCATTCCCACCTCAACCCCGCGGCCGTCTATGCACACGAAATCCCCACGAGTTCTTCTCGTCTCCGGGGTATTGGTCGCCGCCGCTTCGATGGGTTGCCGCGAGGCGGAGTCGGTTAGCACCTACGAGACGCAGCGGGCGGAGGCGCGTCCCAACGCGGTCGACGTGGAGGAGGTGCGGGGCAGTCTCGACCACATGCTGGTGGCGATCGTGCCGCAGGGAGACGACGCCTGGTTCTTTAAGCTAGTGACTCGCGGCGACTCGGTGGAGGAACTGCGGAAACCGTTTGAGAAATTTGTCGGCTCCGTCGAACTGGGCGAGCAAGGGGCGACGCCTGCGTGGAAGCTGCCCACCGGGTGGGTGCAGAAGGCGGGCGGCGAGATGCGTGCGGCGACGATTGAAGTGCCGCATAAGGGCGCGACGCTTGAGTTGGCGGTGTCGACGTTGCCGTTTTCAGGGGAGTGGGAAGCGTATGTCACGCGGAATGTGAATCGCTGGTTGGGGCAATTGCAGCAGGGTGAATTGAGTGAGAAGACGGTGACGGGGCTGATGAAGTCGTTGCCGTTTAAGGGGGGAGAGGCGACGTTGGTGGAGTTGGTGGGGGTGATGCAGCCGATGGCGGGGACGATGCCGGCGGGGCATCCGGCGGTGGGTTCCGGCGTGCCGGCGGCGACGGC
>JBGSYU010000646.1:0-3073 GCA_041750715.1 Lacipirellula sp. | reverse complement strand
GCGGGAGCCGTTACGGCCGCCGGGGACGTCGCCTTGCCGCGAGCGGCCGCCAGAATATCGGCGGTCGACTTCTTCGCCGGGGTCGCCGTAGCGCTTGCCGGTTTCGCCGGCGCAGCAGCCGCGCTCTTCGTACCGGCGCCTTGCATTCGCGCCATTTCCAGCGGCGATAGCTTTTTCTCACCAGCCGCAGGGGCCGCCTTGGCGTTGGCCGCCGCAGGCTTCGCCGCGGCCGCCTTCGGTTCGGCGGGCTTCTCCGCCGCCGCTTTCGGCGCCGGTTTCTCAACCACCGTCAGGCAACCAGGGTCGATATCAAACCAACCGGTGTTCAGATGGTAGTCTATGAACTCGACCAACGCCCGGCCGTTCATATTCACCGTCTTCACCTGCCCGACCGCGTCGTGAAAGCGGGCCAGTTCCGGCCGCGCAGCGTTCACCCGGACGTACTTGTCGGTGTACTGGTTCTTCAGCGTTTCGACGGGATCGGAAAACAGCATGGCGGTTCCCAAGGCACTGAGGCGTCAACACAAAATTGTGCCGGAAACGCCACCGGCTGGCAATGGACGCCAAGGGGGCGGTAGCGATACCGTTTGCCCTGTCACCTCGCCGCAGCGAGTCACCGTGGCGACCTGAGGTACTCAGAAGCGGGACTTTGCAGTTCCCCTGAATATTTCTCCGGTAAAGGTTGCGAGCATCGCCGGTCCCCGGAATTCCGGCGATGGCATCGCCGGCTTTATTGGGAGGACCGGCGATACCATCGCCGGCTTTATGAATTACCGGGCGGCGACGCGTTGTTTGGCGACTTCAATGGCGGCTTGCACGCCGGCTTCTAGGGCCGGGTCGTTCGCCACGATGCGAAGTTCGCTCACGCCGGTCACAGGGCGGGCTGCGGTATGCTTGCCGCCCACGGCGATCCGCGGCGTGACGCCGTTCTTGCTGATCTTCTGGCCATTGGGCGAGAAGAACAGGGCGGTGGTCAGCCGGACGCCGGCCCCGCCGTAGCCTAGCGGGAAGATTCCCTGCACGGAGCCTTTGCCGTACGACTTCTCGCCGACGATTTCGCCGCGATTGTTGTCCTTGATCGCTGCGGCGAAGATTTCGCTGGCGCTAGCGCTGTCGCCGTCGATCAACACGGCCAGCGGCACGCGCCAGGTGCCGCCGTAGTGAGCCTGGTAGTTAAAGTCTTCCTGCGGGCTGCGGCCGCGGGTGGAGACGATGCCGCCCTGCTGGAGGAACTTGTCGGCCACTTCCACGGCGGCGGTGAGCAGCCCGCCTGGGTTTCCGCGAAGGTCGATCACCAGCGACCGCATGCCCTTGCCGTGAAGCTGCCAGAGGGCGGCGTCGAGGTCGCGGCTGGTTGTTTTTTGGAACGCGGGGATGCGAACGTAAGCGACGCCGGCAGCTAGTTGATCGGCGGAGAGATTCAGGCCCTTCTCGGCGGAAAACGCGGCGTCGACGATGCGAACGTCCTCCAGGCTGGGCACTTCCACATGCTCGCGGCGGATGACCAGATCGCGGCGCTGGCCCCCAGTTTCAGCCGCGACGCGGACGCTGCTGCCTTCTTCGCCCGAGAGCATCGCGGCGGCTTCGTCGGTGGAAAGATCGGCGGTCGAGCGTCCGTCGACGGCGACGATGCGGTCGCCGTCCTTAATGCCGGCGCGAGCCGCGGGGCTGCCGGGAATGACGTGAACGATCAGCAAGGCGCCCCGATCGGCTTTCAGTTCCACGCCGAGGCCCACGAAGTTGCCTTCGATTTGCGAGTAAACGTCGCGAAGTTGATCGGCGGTGAGATAGGCGGAGTATTCGTCCAACCCGCCGGCAGCGGCGGTTACGAACTCTAGCAGCGTGGCCGACGGACGGAGGCCGCTGCGGCTTTCCACCACGCGGGCCGCTTCGGTCGCCACGGAGGCGAGGTCGTCCGGACCGCCGATGGGCCGACTCTTCAGCAATTGGTAGAGGTCGCGGCGGACGGCGGACAGTTGGTCGGCGGTGAGACTGAGGCTATTGGCCTTACAAAACGCCAGGTCCTGCAGCGCGACCTCAACCGCGGTGGCGCCCCGAGCGGCGAGGTGCTGCCAGGGGGGGGTCGTCACATAGTGCGTGTTGATCTTGCGGGCCAGTTCCAGGTAGAGCCCCGACGCCTGCTGCGGCGTGAGCGTTTGGAGCGACTGCACGAAGCTGCGGTCGCTGTACCGGCGTTCCAGACTGAAGTGCAGCTTGGCCAGGTCTTCGCGGCGGTGCAGCGGCTCGTGTTCGGGGTGCTCGCGGAGGGCCTCTTCGTAGTGCGTCACCGCTTCGCCCCAGCGGCCTAGCGATTCCAGCCGGGCGCCTTCACTCAGCACCGTCTCCATCGAGGATTCGGGCGGCAGCTCGGGGGCGACGAAGACCGGTTCTGGCGATCGGGTAACCTGCTGCGCCAGCGCAGAGTTGGAGACAGGAAACCAACACGCGGCGGCGAGGGCCAGAAACAGTTGGGGGACCCGTGTGTGCATGTCTTGCTCGTTCCGTGCAGTGGTGGAGACTTCAGAAGCCTCGGCCAGCAGAGAGCGCGTCGGCGTGCGCTGTTCGGCGGTAAGGCTGGGGGTGAGCATCCATGCGGCGCAGGCTAGCGGGCGAAAGCGGGTCGATATCGCCAGCCACCGTGAATATAGATCACGCACGGGGCCTGGTCAAAAATCTACACGCCGGAACTGCCGTTTTTTTCACCGCCGCTGCGCCACGACCGTCATAGCCGATGCGGCAACCCCAACGCGCCCGCGCGACCGAAACGCCTGGGGAAAATCAGCCGTGCAAGCCGGTGATAACGTGCGCCGCCGCGATGGACCGCAACACCGATGTTCAACCGTGTGCTTGGGAGAGCAGCATCCCTGCCAGAGAAGCCCGACGCTTCCGAGATTGCGTCGGGGGGACTGCTGATGAGTACGGCGGGGGCGCTCTGGAGGTTCGATGCGTTGAAACGGCGGGGATGCAGTGCTATCGTGGCTCGGCGCCCATTAAAAGCCCCCGGCTCTGCCGGGGGACGAATGAACCAACGGTCCATCGTTTCGCGGTCCCCCGGCAGAGCCGGGGGCTTTTA
>JBGSYU010000645.1:0-3309 GCA_041750715.1 Lacipirellula sp. | reverse complement strand
CTCGTCAAACGGATCACTCTCATTAGGCTCCCCTTTGCTGAAAATCGGTTCAGCGTTGCAGTGTCACAGGAAGTGGGACGGAACGATGGAAAAGTGGAACGCCCCGCAGGGCGATTCTTAACGCAGTTTAGTCGGGAAATCAGGGTTACTCAAGGATTTATGCGCAGAAATTCCGCGCTCTTGCGCACGCTTAGGGCAGCTTGAAATCGAGCTGCTGGGGCGACTCGCCGCCGATGGTGGCCGTCAGGCCGGACGCCTCAAAATCAGCAAACTTCTCCGGCACCAATCGTGGCGATGGCGGCGGCTGCGGGTCGCCCTCCTTGTAAGCTTCCGGGACCTTCTCGGGAGCATCGACCCGCACGCGATACTCGCCGGGCGGAAGCTGATACTCATACGAGCCGTCGGGCTGGATCGTCCCTCCGATGGGCTGACCGCTGCCGGTCGAGAAGTTAATCAGGCCATACGTCACCGGAGCACCCTTGTAGGTGACCTTGCCTCGAACCGTGGTCGTGTCGGGCCCACCGCCGCATCCGAAGAGCAGCGGCGCTAGGGACACGATCGAGCAGTAGACGAACGTCATTCGACGCCGAGGATCGCCGGTAATGTAGGAAACCAAATGCTTTTCCATTAGGGCAGGCTAACGGTCTCTTCGCCATTGCGAGATCCCAACGCAAGGAAAACGTCTAGATCAAGTTCGTCAGCAAGATTGGTGACCGAGCCGTCACCCTTGGCAAAATTAGCTCCGCCGGGATGGAAGCTGCCGAAAGGCGTGTCATTGATCGGCATATTCTTGGTAGCGCACGCGGCGGTCGTGGGTCGATCTTGCCCGATCGCATGCGATGTGTAACAGCCCACCGTTTCAACGTCGGCGTTGATGGGGTACTTGGAGTTAATGTTTTTGCAAGAGAAGATTGACGAGCCATAGGTGGGCCCCTTGGCCGGATTGGGGTCCTCCGGGTTGAACGTGGGCCCGCCGGCCCACCAGCCGCCGACTGCCCATGCACGAAGCTGATACCACCGCTCGCCGAGCATGAGCGTATTGCTCATTCCGTCAGTCGCGCGTTTGATAGGGATCGTCGTGTCCTGCGTCAGCAGGCCGTCGAAATTGATCGGTCCTGAATAGATGCCGCCGCCGGCGCAGTCGTCGGTTCCGCCGCGATTGCTGTTGCTGCAAAGAGCGGTCAACTTCTTGCGACTAGCGTAGGACCCCATGACGCCAGCGTAGTTGGACCCTTTCCAGCCCTTCGACTTGCCGGGCTCAAGTTGGTCGTTCGGCTCGCTGTCGCTGGGGCAGTTGTAGAGCGTAAGCTCGTTGCCGACGAGATCCATGACCTCGTAGCTATCGAAGAAATTGGTTGAATTGTTTTCTCCCCGCTGCTTGATGGCCGCGACAACTCGTGTACTCGCGGCGCCTTGTTCCACGTAGGGGAGGATTAGGACCGTGAAACCGGAGTGGCGTCCATCGGCGCCTGCCATGGGGCTGTTGAGGGAACCCGGGGGCAACGTGCCCCTTGCACTTTCGTAGTTAAGACAGCCAAGCGCGATGTTCTTCAGATTGCTCTGGCAATTCATCCGGCGGGCGGCCTCGCGCGCGGCCTGCACCGCCGGCAGCAACAGGGCGACCAACACGCCGATGATGGCGATGACCACGAGCAGTTCGACCAGGGTAAAACCTTGTGCGAAATCTCGCTGAGGCCTGGTAGAGCGACGGGACTGGGCCATGGCACAACCTCTATAAAGACCGGGGCGTCCGAGAGCGCGAGAAGCCTACTGGGCGGGCCGCAGAGGAGCCGCCGACTCCTTCTATTCTAGGCATTGGCGCGAAAGCGACAACGAAAAAACTGCGCAGGTCTTTCGCGGCTTCGCGCAGAAGGATTGCCTTGGGTTGCCTCGACGTTCGCGGGCCAGGATACAGAAGAACTGCCAAGTTCAGAAGCAGCTCACCCTGAGGTACTCAGGATTGTGCGTTTGCTATCAGCCCCGGAGGGGCGACGTCATGTAGCCAGGGGCGCCAGCCCCTGGTTTCGTCGGTTGTCATCGGACAAAGCCCCGTTAGGGGCGACATCGCTCGCCGGTCCAGGAACGATGTCGCCCCTAACGGGGCTTGGAGTTGTTGCATCGCTCTAACCAGGGGCTTGCGCCCCTGGCTACACGACTGGGCCCCTCCGGGGCCAAGACGCTAGCCAATGCATAATGCTGTACTCCGAAGGGTCTGGCCAGATTCTTCGGCGTACCTCAGAATGACCGTAAGCGCGGGACTTTGCAGTACTCCAGCGCCAAGAGAGCCGTGTTCCAAGTGGTCGTTATAATTAATCAAATGGCGCGCGGAATCGTCATCAATAAGGGCGCCCATGGCTGATACCTTTCTGGAAACCGAGAGTTCTTCAAGTTTTTCGCCCGATCCCGTCATTGAAGCGTACAAGAAAGACGTCGATCGGACGTTGTTGCGCGAGAATCTGAAGCTGACGGTCGACGAACGCTTCAAGCGATTTGAGAGCTTCATGCGCGGGGTTTACGAGTTGCGAGGGTCGGCGCGGTCAGCCACTTGGGACCGTAAGGAATGATTGAAGCCAACTTTTCTGGCATCCTCACCGCGCTTGTCGACGCCGAAGTCGAACTGATCTTGGTGGGCGGAGGCGCGGGGATCGCGCATGGCCTCGCCCGCACGACGTACGACGTGGACGTGGTGTATGCGCGGAACGACGGCAATATTGAGCGGATCGTCGAAGCCTTACGAGATCACTCGCCTTATCTGCGCGGCGCGCCGGCTGGACTGCCCTTCCGATGGGACGCGGAGACGATCCGCCGCGGGCTCAACTTCACGTTGACGACGACGCTGGGAAATCTCGACTTCCTCGGAGAAATCGCGGGCGGCGGCGATTACGACAAGCTACTTCCGCACAGCGAAAAAGCGTCGGCCTTTGGGATCACTTGCCTGGTCGTCACCCTGGAAAAGTTGATTTATCTCAAACGCGCGGCTGGGCGTCCGAAGGATTTCGAAGTGCTGGCGGAGCTGGAAGCCCTTCTTGAAGAGCGGGGGCGGCCGTAGGCTTGGATGTTTTTCTTTGCGCCTTCGTGCCTTGGCGGTTTAGTATTCTCACGAAAAAAGCCCGCGTCGCGGCCTTGCCCCCGCAGGCCGCGACACGGGCAATTGGGTCGAGAGTTTAGGGTCGAGAGTCGAGGGCCGGAAAGGGCCTTCTTGCTCTCGACTCTCGACTCTCGATTTTTCTAACGTCGACGCACGACGGCTAAGCCGGCGAGCATGGCGACGGCGGCCAGCGCTGCCGAGGCGGGTTCCGGAATGGCCGA
>JBGSYU010000644.1:0-4415 GCA_041750715.1 Lacipirellula sp. | reverse complement strand
TCGTCGCCATTGGCGGCGACGGCACCGTGCATGAAGTCGCCAACGGGCTCATGAGCCTGCCCGCGGACGCCCGGCCGACGCTCGCGGTTCTGCCGGCCGGGTCGGGCAACGATGTGGCTTACGCGCTGGGAATTACGAACGACCTGCGATCCGCGGCGGCGATGATCGAGCGCAACGCAACGCGGATGATCGACGTCGGCGCCGTGACGGCTAGCGGTCTGGTCGCTTCGCCGCAGGGTATACCACCCTGTTATTGCATCAACAACGTCGGCCTATTGCTGGAGGGCGAGATCAATCGCACGAGCCACCGGTTGAGCTGGCCGCGCGGCTCGGGCCTGTACCTGCGAGCAATGCTGCAAACGCTCTGGCGGCGGCTGCCGTCGGCAACGCTTCAGCTTACCGTGGATGGAAAGGGGTTCACGCGGACGGCGACGATTCTCTCGATCGGCAACGGCCCGCGCTCGGGCGGCAAGTTCCTGCTCGTGCCCCGCGCGTCGCTGGACGATGGGCAGTTCGACTACCTCCTGGCGCCGCCAGTGAGCCGATGGACGCTGCTGCGGAATGTGCGCCGCGTGCTCGCCGGCAAGAATGTTGAAGGCGACTGGCTGGAGCGCGGGCGGTTCGAGCGGATGAGCATCCGCTCTAACCTCCCGCTGGTCGCCCACGTCGACGGCGAGCCCTGGCTGGCGCCGAGCGACGACGTACGCGAACTGGAGATCGACGTGCTGCCGCGGGCGCTGCGCGTGCTTTGCCCATGAGACAGGTCGGCGCAGGGCGCTAAGCGGCGCGCGGCAGACGACGCGCTACGGGCTGGTAAGTTCAATCACCGGGACGTTGTCTTCGTCGGCTTTGACTTCGATTGTCAGGCCGGAGGTCATGTCGTTGATATACCGCTCGGGGACGAGTAGCTTCCTGGCTCCCCCTTCAGGACCCGATGGCGTTCCCTCGTAGGCGAGGACGGCGACGCTGTGCGTGCCGAGCAGTGCGCCGTCGCCCTCGCCGTAAGTGCTGAGCTCGAAGGTACCGTCCTGCTGGATATAGCCAGTGGCTCCGCGGCCGGCGGCAGGCGTTGTGATGATGCGGCCGGTCGTCAGCGGCTGGCCACTGATCAACACCTTGCCCTCGACGGGCGCAACCTCCGGCGTATTGCCGCCGCATCCGGGGCATGGGACGAGAGCGACCGCGACCGCGACAATCAGCCACGGACGGAGATTATCGGAGGCCCACAGACGGCGATGGATCATCTTGGCGCTAGCGGAATAGAGTGGCGGCGTGAATCGGGACGGCAACGTAGCAATGTTAGAACGGGATCGGGAAGACTTCTCCGGACGCGCGGCTGGCCAGCGGCAGGTAGACGCCAAAACGATCAATATCTTCGCGGATGAACTGCACTGATCCGTCGCACATTGCGAAAAAAGCGCCGCCCGAATGGAAGCTCCCGAAACTCATATCGTTGTTACCTGCGTCATCACTGAGTCCTCGTCGGAACGTATTCATCGGATAGAACACATTCTTGGCAGTGTACACGTAAGACTCAGGGAACCTCTCGGAGGCGACTCCCACCATCCAAACTCGTTGCGGACCGCAATCCCACGATATTTCGCCCACGAGAAAAGTCTGCGATGACCCGTCGCTAATATCGCCGATTTGCACTTTACTTCCAGGGTAAATGGCGCCGTTGGTGGCAGCCCCGCCATGGGCTCCGCAAGGGCTCGTGCTAGCTGGAAAATCATCCCTACTTAACATGGTCCAACTGGAAGAGCCGGGAGCGAGAGGATGTTCGAATTCCGGGCAACCAAGCTTCGCTCCCATGACGCCCATGTAATGGGCTCGCAAGAAGCTCAATTCCTCGGTAAGTCCGCCGCCAATGGGCGAAACGTACGTCAGTTCGGCGTCCAACTGCGAGGGGCAGCGAAAGCTCGGCAAGGGCGCGTTACGGACGACCCCGTTTTCGTCTGCGATCCAGTGCTTCTTGAGTTTGATCTGGCTGCTAAGCGTTTGCATCTCCATGAACGACAGGATTTGCGCGATGTAGCTATGCGACGTGTAGTATTTCTGCGTGCCGCTAGGCTGCGGCTCTTGGAGCGTGGTCGTCACGCCGGCAGGGAAGTGCCCTCTGGCGTCGTGGTGGTTCTGACAGGCGATGGCGATCTGCCGCATTCGGTTCATGCATTCGCTGCGGCGGGCCGCTTCGCGGGCGGCTTGCACGGCCGGCAGCAGCAGGGCGACCAAGACGCCGATGATGGCGATTACCACCAACAACTCAACTAACGTAAAACCAGTTCGCTTGACCATTTGATGAGCCTCGTATTCTGAAAAGACGCCGTCCCGTGGGTGCATGCCCGGGGGGGCCGGTCGCTAGCTTGATAAGGTCGGCCCGCCGTTGCCCCGGCGCGGGCTCCCTATGTAACTATGCCGCGCGTCCAGCTCTTTAACAAGTGTATCGCTCTACGGAGTTGAGGGTCTGTATGTAAGTAGCCCTCTCGCTCCGCGAGTGATCTCCGCTCGCGGAGCGAGAGGAGTACCGATATTCACCAAACTTAAACTCCAACGGCCTCACCATCGCTCGGCCCAAGGGCGGATGGCTATAGACTTTAGACAAAAAACTCTCCATTTGACGAATATTTCCCGCGGCCAGTCGCCTTGGACGCGAATCGCGATGTCGGCCGGCGCCGTTAGCAAATCTATAACGTCGGATTGGTAATTTAATAATTGCTGCACCCGGAGTTCTTAGATACACTACGGGCGTACGCCTGATTTACCCTTGTCTAGGCAACATCGCATTTCGATGCCCCCTGTTTTAGGGTCGTTCTGTCGACCCATCGTCTATTGCGTTTGCTTCTGGAGGAACATTGATGAAGTCTTCTATGTGTGCGCTGTTTGCGGCGGTCGTCCTAGCATGCGGGGCCCCGGCCGCGCGGGCCGAGACCTGGGTGCCGACCAGCGGTAATAATTTTTATACCATTGCCGGCAATTGGAGTCCGGCCTCGGTGCCTAACGCGGTCGGCGCTTCGGCGCAGTTTAATGCGACGACCGGGGTCGACAGTGTAATTATCGGCTCAGCCGTCACCGTGGGATCTTTGTCGTTCAACATGACCGGCTCAACCAGTAATAACGACCATCAACTCCAGAACGATACAATCTTACCCAATGGCACGCTCACGTTCGACAACGGCGGCGCCGGAGCGACGATCACGACGACCGGCACGGCGAATCTCGCGGACCCCACTGAAGCCAACATCGATTTCTTGCTGAATTTGCCGGTCGTGTTCGCCGATAACGTGACGGCCGTCATCAATCAAACGCGCACGACTACGACGGCCGGGTCGCTGAGCATCGCGGCGCCGGTCAGCGGTCCGGGCGGCTTCACCAAGCAGGGTCCGGGCATCGCAACCTTTATCGACGGCGCCAAGACCTACACGGGGCCGACGCTAATCCAAGAAGGCAAGATGCGGCTGCGAACCTCGACGGCCAATCCGTTGGGCGGCCTTCCCTCGGGTACGTCCAGTTTTAGAATCCTCGACGGCGCGACCGTCGAGCCGAGCTTCAGCGGAGACATTTCCTTCGGGACCGGCTCGCTCTTTCTCAACGGCGATGGATCGAGCGTCATCGATGCTTTTGGCGGCGCCCTGCGTGCAGACCGGATCGGGAACGCCGCCACGGGAAGCGGCCGGATTTACAACGTCCTAAACCCTGTCGTCCTAGAGTCGGATGCCACGATTCACGTTCAAACGCAGAATGACACGACGATGGGGTCCATTACCCTCTCGAACGTCGTGAGCGGACCGGGTCGATTGGAGCTGACCTCGGTCATCCACAACGAGCAGCTCGGTTCCTACATTCTGACGAACGACAACACCTACACGGGCGGTACTCTGCTCCGCGGCGGGACGCTGCGGCTCAGTACCATGGACGCCAACCTCGGCACGGGCAACGTTCGCGTCTTGAGCGGCAGATATCTTGAGGATGGCGTCACTGAAATTCACAGCGCAGCGATCAGCAGATTGCTGATTGAAACCGGAGTAGCGGACGGCATTGCCGACAACGCCACGCTGACGCTCGGCGGCCAGTTCAATACCTCGGCGGCGAAGGCGGGATTCGCGGAACTTCAGGCCGGTGTAAGCGAGACAGTCGCCGGGCTGGTGCTCGGCACGACGGCTCAGCTCGTATCCGGCACCTACGGCAGCACGTCCAGCACCGCGATGTTCCAGAGCGCGGCGCTCGACGAGTTCTTTACCGGTCCCGGCGTCATCAATCTCGTCCTGCCCGCGATGGACGACGCCGACTTTGACGGCGATGGCGACGTCGACGGGGCCGACTTCCTCACATGGCAGCGAGGCCTAGGACAGTCGGGCGCGGGCGCGACTAAAGCTGCGGGCAACGCGAATAGCGACATGGTTATCGACGGGGCTGAT
>JBGSYU010000643.1:0-8767 GCA_041750715.1 Lacipirellula sp. | reverse complement strand
CGCGCCGCTACCGCGTCGCGGCTAACCTATTTCGCCGGCTGCGCCAAGCGACGCGAGGAACTCGCTCATCTCGCTGGCGGCGTGGGCGTTGCCTTGGGTGCGGGCGGCTTCGATGCCGTTGCGCAAGTAGCTGCGGGCTTCGTTCACGCGCTCAAGTCGCGCGAGTTGCTGGGCGGCCATGAAGAATGCGGCGACGTAAGGCGGCGTGTCGAGAGTCAGCTCGTTGAAGCGCGTGAGGCTGGCCTCGTGATCGCCTTCCTTGTCAAGCTCCATCGCCAGGCTGTAGCGCAGGAACGTGTCGCGAGGTTCGTCCGCGAGCATTTGCTCGATTTTTTCACGACGAGACATGGGACAATGCGGAATGTGGAATGCGGAATAAATTTATAGCTTGGGAGTATCGGTGGCGGGAGTGATCTTTAGCAGCTGGCCGGTAGGTGGCTCGTCGGAATCCGTGGGTTCGCCGAAAGCGGTGACGTACAGCATGCCGTCCGGGGTGAAGGCCAGCGAGGTTGGGCGCTCGATGGGGGCGATCTTTACGGCGCGGGCGGCCTGGCGACGCTCCACGACGGCCGCGTCGATACGGTAGACGCCGCCGGAGTTCCGATCGGCGTGGGCCCAGTCGATGCCGTAGAGATCGCCGCTGGGGCTGTAGGCGAGGCCGGTTACATCGTAAAGGCCTATCCTAAGAACCAGGGCGGGCGTGCCGCTGGAGGGGCCGTAAAAGCCCAGAACGCTGTCGCGACCGCCTCGCTTATCGCCCATTTGTCCGATCAAGAGGTAGTGCGAACGGGATTTAGGATTGACGGTCGCGGCGGTTGGCGGCCCGGCGCCGGTAACGTGCTGTGCGGCGATGAAGGGTTGGAGGTCGGCTAGCTTATTGCCGACGATGCTTGCCTTAAGCACCCAGCCTCGATCGGGATCGCCGGCTGAGGTGACGTACAACGCTTTGTCGAGCTCGTCTTCGATTTTGGCGAGTGCGAAGAAGCCGCCTTCGCCGGTGGTTGAACGGGCGCCCTTAGGAATCGGACCGACGGAGTGGTCGGCTTGCTCGTAGGAAATTGCCGCCGCGTCGGCGGGCAAGGCGTAGACGCGAACTACGTCCTCACCCTTGCCGAGGCCGTTCGAGCCGACGGCGAGTTTGGAGCGGGTGAGAAACTCAAGGCCCAGCGGGCCCACGACGTACGCGGGGTCAAAGGCGGCGCCGAGCGGGAATCCAGTGATGACGGTCGTCTTCTCCGCCGGCTTGTCGGTGCTGATGCGAACGACACGGGCGGCGCCGCTCTCCGAGAAGAACAACTCGTACGCCCCGCCGGCCGGTGCGCCGGGTCGCAGCGTGAGCCCCAGCGGATTGTCGAGATTGGTCGCGATCTTCTCGACGTTATACTTGGACGATTCATCGCCGGGTTCAGCAAACGCCGGCGGCGACTCCCTCGGCTTGTCCGCGCCTTCTCGAGCATCGGCCGTCGAGCAGGACCACGTCATGCCAATCGCGACAAGGCAAATGCATATCTCACGCAAAGGCGCAAAGGCGCAAAGGATGTTGGCAATCCCCTTTGCACCTTTGCGCCTTTGCGTGAGGTCTTCTTGGTAGGTCATGTCACAAAAAGCCTGGCGGCGGTTAAGCGTGCTGCTTCGTAAGCGGAAATCTTTTCTTCGTGCTCTAGCGTGAGGCCGATGTCGTCGAGACCGTTGAGCAGGCAGTGGCGGCGGAAGGGTTCGACCTCGAACGTTGCCGAGAAGCCGTGACCGTCGGAGAGCGTGCAAGACTCTAGATCAGCCGTTAGCTCATACGGTTGATGCTTTGCGGCCCGCTGGAATAGCTCTTCGACTTGCTCCTCGGAAAGCCGAATCGGCAGTAGGCCGTTCTTGAAGCAGTTGTTGTAAAATATGTCCGCGAAGCTAGGGGCGACGATCGCGCGGAAGCCGTAGTCCTCCAGCGCCCACGGGGCGTGCTCGCGGCTCGATCCGCTGCCGAAGTTGCGGCGGGCGAGCAGAATGCTCGCGCCCTTCGCCTCGGGCTTGTTCAGCACGAACTCGGGATTGGGCGTGCCGTCGTCCTTGCGCATCCAGTCCCAAAACAGAAACTCGCCGAAGCCGGTCCGTTCGATCCGCTTGAGGAACTGCTTGGGGATGATCTGATCGGTGTCGACGTTGGCCCGATCGAGGGCGACGGCTTTGCCGGTGTGGGTGGTGAAGGGTTTCATAGGATTATCCCTCTTGCATTTCCAGCGTGTATTCCCAGTAGCCTTTTTCGTCCCGTTGTCGGTACAGCCGAAATTGGCGATCAAATGTGGGGGACGCTATCCATCCCTCCAGCGGAGTTACGGCTATGTAACCGGCATCACCTGGGACAAGGATTTTGAAATCGATTTCATCCCCAAGGACGTCGATCAGCCAATACTCAGGAATCGACGCCTTAAAATAGGCGTCGCGGAGGATTCGCTCGTCCTTGCGCTTTGAACTTGGGCTGACTATCTCTAGCACCCAGTCGACGCTTCCCACGATCTCTTTGCTACTTTGCGGGCGACCGGCTTCTGGAGTGAATGCCACGCGGCCTGAGTCAATGGTGCGTTGAAATAGAAAAAGAGAATCCGGTTCGGCAGAGAGTCCGGCCAGTTTGTTCGAAATCAGCGTTCGATCGATCCGGTAATATCCAAGCCTCTGCTCGCGGATGAATTGCGTGAGAACCCGGCAGATTTCGGACTTAACGGCGCCTTGTTCTTCGAAGGATTCGGGACTCATGTCGATAATCAGCTCTCCGCCGGCGAATGTGATCTTACCCCGATCTGGATAGTCGTCAGAAACGGCCCACGCGCGGAATCCCTCCCAGTTGTACGCAGAGGCGGGAACTCTCACCTCGGCCGGATACCCCATGGGATAGACCGTAACGGGGATGGAACCGGAACTTGCAAAATCTGTGCTCATGGAAGCCTCCCTCCGCTTTCAAGCGGTCGGTCAAACTTAACAAGGGCGACGGCTTGGCCGGTGTGGGTGGTGAAGGGTTTCATTTTAATTGCGGCTATATTCGCCTCGATTGAGAGAAATCTTCAGTCTACAATACTTGAATCCATAGCGGCTGTAGTTGGTATTTCGGACGTAGTCTTACTTTTCTCAATGGCCACTGGAAAGAGGAATAATGGTGATGACAAGAGCCATGCGCATCGTCGCACTTGTTTCAGTGATGCTTTTCGCAGTGGCGGGATCTGGCTGTGGAGGAAACTCCGAATATGGCAAAGGTTACAATTCGGGCATAATCGATTGCCGCGAGGCCAAAAGAGTCGGCGGAGCGCTACTCGCTCAATTCAACTCTGGTGCACAAGATATGCTTCCCGAAGCATTACTCGACCCCGCCTTGCAAGGCAGGTCCCGTGATTGGTTGGCTGGATACAAATCCGGCTATCGCGACGAATTGGCGAAGTAATCTTTGTGTGTCTCGATCCATCGAAAGAATTACTCCCACTCGCGCACGTCGACAAAATGTCCCGCCACGGCGGCCGCTGCGGCCATCGCGGGGCTTACCAACTGCGTCCGCCCGCCTTTGCCTTGGCGGCCTTCGAAGTTGCGGTTGCTGGTCGACGCGCACCGCTCGCCGGGGGCGAGCTTGTCGGGGTTCATCGCCAGGCACATGCTGCAGCCCGCTTCGCGCCAGTCGAAGCCGGCTTCCTTGAAGATGCGGTCGAGGCCTTCGGCTTCGGCTTGCACCTTTACCTGGCCGCTGCCGGGGACGACCATCGCGCTCACATGGCTGGCCACATGCTTGCCCTTGGCCACTTCAGCGGCGGCGCGGAGGTCTTCGATGCGGGCGTTGGTGCAGGAGCCGATGAAAACGCGGTCGAGTTTAAGATCGGTGATCGCTTCGCCGCCGCTCAGGCCCATGTATTCGAGCGACTGGGCGGTGGTCTTCTGATCGGTCGGGTCGGTGTAGTCGGCGGGGCGCGGAACCTTGGCCGTGATTGCGGTGACCTGGCCCGGGTTGGTGCCCCAGGTGACTTGCGGGGCGATGTCCGCCGCGGCGAAGACAAGCGACTTGTCGTAGGTGGCGCCGGGGTCGGTCGGCAGCTTTCGCCACTTCTCGACGGCCTCGTCCCACGCGGCGCCGGCGGGGGCGAAGGGGCGGCCGCGGAGATAATCAAAGGTCGTCTGGTCGGGGGCGATCATGCCGGCGCGGGCGCCGGCTTCGATCGACATGTTGCAGATCGTCATCCGGTTTTCCATCGTGAGGCCGCTTAAGGCGCTGCCGGTGTATTCGATGCAGGAACCGGTGCCGCCGTCGGTGGTGATCTGGCCGATGAGGTACAGCACGAGGTCCTTCGCTGTGACGCCGCGGCCCAGCGTGCCATCGGTGCGAAGCTCCAGCGTCTTGGGCTTGTACTGCAAGAGCGTCTGCGTGGCGAGCACATGCTCGACTTCGCTCGTGCCGATGCCGAAGGCGAGCGCCCCGAAGGCGCCGTGCGTGGAGGTGTGGCTGTCGCCGCAGACGATGATCATCCCGGGCTGCGTGTAGCCAAGCTCGGGGCCGATGACGTGGACGATTCCCTGGCGGACGTCGTCGAGGTCGTAGTGGGTGATGCCAAACTCGCGGCAGTTGTCGCGAAGCGTGTCGATTTGCTGCTTCGAGATCGGGTCGAGAATGGGCAGGCTGCGATCGCTGGTGGGGACGTTGTGGTCGGCGGTGGCGATGGTCCGCTCGGACCGGCGAACCTGGCGGCCGCTGAGGCGAAGGCCCTCGAACGCCTGGGCGCTGGTGACTTCGTGGACGAGTTGCAGATCGACGTACAGGATCGTTTGCCGACCTTCCTCAGCGTAGACGACATGTTCGTCCCAGATTTTCTCGAATAGCGTGCGGGGTTTGGCGGCGGGGGAACTCATCGAACGGACCTCAGGACTCGGGCCATAGCGTAATTGGCGGCGCCCCTGGGGAGGGGGAACTCATCATCTTAGGCGTGGGGGTGAAGATGCGGAAGCATGGCGGTTGGGCGTCGTAACGGCCTGGAGTCAGAAAGCACTCCGGCCAGGATGGCCGGGCTATATATAGCCGAGCCATCCTGGCTCGACGAAAATCGGCTGGCCTTGGGGCGGCAGCGGGGGTTTTTTTGTCATTTTGTCGCGAAGTCGATTTTTGGCGACAGAATTCGGAAGTTGATTGCTGGATTGGAGAAAGCTCGACGTGATGTGACGTTTGAGGGCTCCGGAGTTTGTCGTTCATCGCTCCTGGAGAGAGAGACAATGGCCGAGCTGGGTTCGCGGCGCTGCGTTGAGCGCGTATCGGCGCATCTCCAGCGAGCCGCAGACTCGCGGCAATTGGCGATGGGTTGCGGCGAAATCGAGCATAGCGGAAGAGGTGGCCAAAATCGACCAAAACCTTGGCGGCGTGTGGAAGCTGCAGCGGCTTTCAAGAAAGGAGCCGCTGAAAGCCCTCTCGCTCGAAATGGCCGTCCAACGTCAACTCATTGGTGACGCCGCGCTCTCGCATCAATACGAAGCTGACTGCATCGCAGAGGGAGTAGCCTGCGCCGATTCGCGACTTGAGCAGGATTAACGCGCGGGCTGTGAGTTGCTCCTCCGCCCATACCAGTTCGACCTGGGTCGGGCGAGACATCACTCGTTCGATAAAGTTCAATGCGATCTTCGTAGGTTGGCCCCGCGAGTCGGCAAGCGCGACAAGTTCCGCGAGCACATAATTGTGCGTAATGCGGAACGTCGCGCCGTTGTATAGCTCGACGGCGCACTCATGAAAGCGTTCGTCAGGGTCGAGCAGGCAAAGAAGACCGGAGGTGTCGAGAAGCATTAGTCGCCATCATGCGTCCGGCCGTACTCTCGGGCGAGATCTGCGTCGATTTGTTCATTGGTGACGCCACCTTTATACCCGAAACTGACGGCGCCGAAGAAATCCTCGATGCGGCCGCCAGATGCATCAGCCTCTTTGGCGACCGGTCCGAATTTTTGCTCTAGTGCAGCAGCGGCGACGTCGTCGGGGGTACGACCGGTTGCGAGGGCCGCCTGTTGGAGCGCGACGAAGGCTTCGGGGCTGAGGTGTATGTTTAGGTCAGTGCTCATGGCATTACCTTTCGACTGAGGGTAACTTCATTGTAGCCGACCTACAAAGGGCGTGCCCCCTCGGCAAGGCGACGGACGACACACGGAGAGCGCCTGCTACGATCAGACCGCCGCCAGCTCCACCGCTTCCGCCGCCATCGCTTTGCGCTGCGGGCAGCCGTAGTTATTCCACCAGTCGGCGGCCAAGCGGCTATTCCACTCGGCGGTCGTCGGAACCTGGTCGAGCGCTTCGCGCAGCTCGGCGACCGTCTGAAAGCGGTCGGCGGGGCGCTTTTCCATCGAACGGAGGATGATCTCTTCAAGCTCCGCGGGCACCTCCGCGTTGACATAGCGAGGCGGCTCGGGGTCTTCGCTGGCGTGGGCGATCATCACCTTCAGCGGATTCTCGTAGGCGAACGGCGCCCGGCCGGTGGCCATGAAGTACATCACCGCGCCGAGCGAATAGATATCGCTGCGGGCGTCGACTTCCTCGCCCGAAGCCTGTTCGGGGGACATGAACAGGGGCGAACCCGTGATCGACCCTTCTTGCGTGAGGCCGGCGTTGGTGGCGTCCGAGATGGGCTTGGCGAGGCCGAAGTCGAGCAGCTTTGCCACGTCGAACATGCCGCCGCGATAGGCGACGTAGATGTTCGCCGGCTTGACGTCTCGGTGGATCAATCCGTGCGAGTGGGCCTCGATCATCGCATCGCACACTTGCCGCATGAGGTACAGCAATCGCGCCGGTGGCAGCGATCCGTGGCCGTTCACCAGCTCGCCCAGGTTGTGGCCGGGGAGGAATTCCATCACGTAGTAAAACGTGCCGTCCTCGGTGCGGCCGTAGTCGTAGATGTCGATGGTGTTCCAATGCGAGAGCTTGGCGGTGGCGCGGACCTCGCGCTCGAACCGAGCGAGCACGCGCGGATCGCCCGCCTTCTCGGGGCGGATGACTTTGATCGCACAGGGACGCTTCATCATCTGGTGCTCGGCGAGATACACCTCGCCCATGCCGCCGCTGCCCAAGAGCTTCTTGAGGCGATACTGGCCAAGCTGTTTCGCGGCGAACGCCTCGCGGCGGAGGGCGCCGATGGAGTGAACGCCGACGATCGCCGCCATGGCGGCCAGCGACATGGTGAGCGCCTGTTCGGTGAGCGTACCGCGGAAATGTTCGTCGACAAGGTTGGCGAACGCTTCGTTGCGAAAATATGCGAACGAGTTCACTGCGACGGGTGCCGCCGCGAGCAAGCCGATCACCACCGCCGCCCGTTGCCAGGTGTTCGGCACGAACAGCGCGTAGCAGAAAATGAGGAGCATCCAGCCGCCGACGATCGACGGCACATGAGCTTGCACCCCCAACGACGCGGCGGCCGCCAACCGCTCGTAGTTCATCACCAGAAAAAACATCGCCGGCGCGCCGAACACCAGGGCCTCGGCGATACGTAGCTTTGGAAGCGACAAATCGCACCGGGCGCACAGCTTCCATGCGAGTAGCGCCAACAGTACCGTGACGCCGGCGTGCCATCCGAGCAGTGACTCGGAGACGCGCAAATAATCGTCCGTCGCCCACTGCAAGAATATCCAGGCCAGGAACGCCGCGAAGCCGATGAACAGCAGCACGGCGACAATTCGCAAGCGGGTCCGCAGCACCGTGCGGGTCTCGCTGCTCATGTGGGGCGTGCTGCCCTCGACGAGCGCGACGCGGCGGCAGGCGGATTCTTTCAGAAGCTCTGGATCGACAAGCTCTGGATCGACGCTGTCGGCCCTCGCGACTGCGCGATGTGGGGCCTCGATCGTTACATCGAAGGCTAAGGCGGGCTCGGAATCGGCCACGATCGGCCTCCCCAGGGTTTTGGGCCGCGCCGCCGGCTGCTCACCCGTCGCCCGGCGGCGAATTGCATCAACCTCGTATCTTACCTCGGTTAGACGCAACGGGGCAGGGTATAGTTCGCGCGGCGGATTAAGGAGCGATAGGGCGTTGACCGATTAAGCGGTCAACGCCGGGGCGCTGCGAAGGGTGGCGGTGCGGTTGAAGACGGGCTTGCCAGGCTTCGAGTCGATCGGATCGACGTAGAAATAACCGACACGTTCGAATTGGAAGCGAGCGCCAGGTTCGGCGTTGGCAAGTGATGGCTCGACCTTGGCGTCCTTGAGGATTTCAAGCGAAGCGGGATTCAGATTGTCGAGGAACGAGCCGCCCTCGAGCGCGTCGTCGGGGTTTTCGACGTTAAACAAGTGGTCGTAAAGCCGCACCTCGGCCGTGGCGGCCTTCACCGCCGAAACCCAGTGGATCGTGCCCTTCACTTTGCGGGAGTGGTCGGGGTCGAACGTGCAGCGCAGCTCGGCCACCTTGCCCGCGGCGTCCTTCACGACCTCGTCGCACTTGATGATGCCGGCGGCGCGGAGCCGCACTTCGCCGTCGGGTTTGAGGCGGAAGAATTTCTTGGGGGCGTCCTCCATGAAATCTTCTTGCTCGATATAAATCTCGCGGGTGAGCGGGACTTTGCGCGTGCCCATTTCGGGCTTCTGCGGATGGTTCGCCGCTTCGAGCTCGCGGACTTCTCCCTCAGGAAAGTTGGTGAGTACGACCTTGAGTGGCCGCAACACGGCCATCGCCCGCGGGGCGCGCTCGTTAAGGTCGTCGCGGATCGCGTCTTCGAGCCAGGCCATCTCGATGCGGCTGTTGAACTTGGCGACGCCGATGCGATCGCAGAAGGCGCGCATCGCCTCGGGAGTG
>JBGSYU010000642.1:0-2916 GCA_041750715.1 Lacipirellula sp. | reverse complement strand
TCCTGAGATTGTTACGCCGGCAATCTCAACGTTGGAGACAAAGTTTTCGTCGCCGACCATGATGTCGAAAACGCGCGAGTTGCCAGTGCCCTGCGAGATCTCAAGCTTTCGCGGGCCGGGGCCCAAGATGTCGACGGGCTGGAGTATGCTGAGCGCTCCACCGTTCAAGTTGATTGTTCCGGAGACGTTGTCCGCGAAGACAATCTGATCGGCGGCCGTAGTAGCATTGGCCTGAGTGAGGGCCCACCGAAGCGACCCGAGCGCGGTAGCGTTGTTCACGAGGTCGAGGGTATTGGACACCAGAAAGGTCGCCAACATGCAGCGATCTTCCAACGTTTCAAACGACAGCGCGCAGCGGCTGGCGGAATCTGCGAGCCAACCCTTCCGCTTCCCCAGTCCCTTAGGTTGCTGCTTTCCGCCGCTCGCTCGCCGGCCGCCGAGGCGAAACCATTTGCCGTCACCCATCTCTGCTCTCCGGAGGTATGCACTGCGCACGAATTGTCCGCAAGGGATGCAGACAATCGCTCATTGTAGTTGTGCGTCGGAGATTACGCAAAAACTGCGCAGGCGAAAAATCCCGTATTTGCGCGCTTTTCGCCCAGTTATTGGTCAACCCCCCGCGGAAGTGTCCACCTCGAGACAGGGCGGGGCGACACCACGACTCGACCGGAGCAAGGCCAGCGAGCCGGCGGGTGGCCCAGGTTGGCGAACTCGCCTAGCTGGGCGGCGATGCCGCAAGAGGTTGCGAGTTTGCGCGGCGGGGCGGGTTAACTTTGGATGCGCAACCTCTTGTCGCCGTGGCGATACCGGTAGGCGAGTACGCCAACCGACGCCACCCCAAGATTTGGGCCGCCCTACCAGATGTACTCGATACCGCCGTGGAAGCCGCTGTAGGTGGCGTCGGCCTGTGTGAACAATGCGGTGGAGGTAACGTCGTTCGGGTCGATGTTATTGCCCACGGTGACGAGGCTGTTGAGGTACAGCACCCGGTAACCGCCGCGGAGCGAGACGCTCGGCAGGATGTCCGCGACGAGGTCGATCGACGCTTCCCCAGCGAAGGCGACTTGATTGCCGTCGGTCGAGAAGTTGACGTTGGTGATATCCGGATCGGGAATGTTCGTGGTGTGTTGATACTTGAAGCGGTTGTTGTAGATGCCGGCCTTGGCCTCGCCGCCGAAACGCAACCCTTGGCGTAACGCGATCCACGCATCGCCGCCGAACTGGCCGCCGACGAGATCGTTGTCGGCGATGTACGCGATATTGCTGTTGCCGAGCAACGCGACCGAGTCGAGATTTAGATCCTCGGTCATGCGGATGTACCGAAAGCCCGCCAGGTAGGTGCCCGAAATGCGCGGATTGTAGCCCACCCAGTACCGGCGGTAACTGAATTCCGTGCTTTGCAGGTCCGACTGATAATCCAGCGTTAGAACGGCGGCCTGATCCAGCCCGTCGATCGGAGTGACGCCGTAGTTGGAGAAGATCGTGTTCAGCTGAAAAGGCAGCATCATCGGCGCGACTTCAGTCGAAACGACTTGCTCGTTGAAGCCGAGGTCGTAGATGCCCATGTACGTGCCTTCGAGAACCGACAGAGGCCCGAAGTCGAGCCGCGCGGCGATCTGAAAGCCGGCTTCGTAATCGTCGGACAAGGCTTGGGGATCGAGAATCAGATCGCCGGCTACGCCGATGGAAGCCAGCGGCGGCACATCTTTGAAGGCTTCGTCGGCGGAAAGGGCGACGCCGGCCACGGCGACGTCGAAGTAGTGCGGGCCGCATTGGTCGGGGCTGCTGTAGCCGCCGAAATCGGCGTACCCTTCGTTGGCGCAGCCGCCGTAGCCGCATGCCTCGGGGCACATTTCGCCGTACCCCGCCATGGCGGGCTGACCGTAGCTAGCAGGCATGACGATCGAGTTTCCATGGACGTCCATGTACGACCCGCCGGTAGCTGCCGCGTGACCGCCCGCAAGCGGCGAGGCGGGCATTCCCCCCGGCCCTTGGGCGAAGCCGTGGCTGACAAATCCCGCGATCAGCCCCGCCGCGGCGAGTGCCGCGATTGAGCGATGGAAGAGCGATTTCATCCCTGCATTCCCCCTAGTGCGACGAGTGGGGTCGAAGCGTCCGCCGTTTTCGCAAGCGGGACTGCCGACCGGCGCGCTAGCGCTGTCTCGAGCGCGTGGCGAGCCATTCGCATGCCGTTGTATTGTTGTGGTGAGCGCACGGCGGCCGCACCGCCCAGGGCGTGGCGCCGATGTGGTAGCTCGGAACAAATTATCGGACTGCGAAAAGAGGAATAATCAGCTCTTCCGGCACATGCGGCAGAAATTGACCGAACTTCCCAGCTTGACGGGCATGTTGACGGTGCAAGCACCCGGTCAAATTGACTGCCGCGCCAAGCCCACGAACCCTGTCACCCTGAGGTCCACCGAAGGGTCCGGTCCGTGTACCGCGTGCTAGATTCTTCGCTCCGCTCAGAATGACACGCGTGTCGGAATGACAGGCGTTCAGCGGTCAAAGCGCCTTCAGATGCTCGCGCAATTCGGCCAGCTCGCGCTCGAACTTCCCGTTAAGAATGGGGAACCGGCACCAGCCTTTGGGGTCGAGACTGCGGTCGTCGAGGTGGAACGACGCGGCGAAGCGTTCGCGCTTCCACTGGCTGCGGCACCATAAGAGGAAGAACCGCTCGACCCAGTCGCCCAGTTGTTGGTCGGACAGGTTTGGGAACTGCGGCCGAAGCGTGTCGAAAGTCTCGACAGGCGTCAATTTGTCCCGAATGGCCGCGCATTCGATTCTCTCGAGCACCGGGTACGGCATCAGGTCGCCTTCGTCGGTCTGCCCTGCCGTCGGCGGGCGAAGTTCGGCGGTGGGCTGCTGCCGGTTGACGACGCCGAGCGCGGCGAGCGGGCCGACGCCCAACGGGCC
>JBGSYU010000641.1:0-4760 GCA_041750715.1 Lacipirellula sp. | reverse complement strand
CGAAGTCGCGAAAGACGTACGACCGAAACTTCCCCATTTTTCAGCGACTCTACCAAGTGCTACGCGATGAGTTTCCGCGGCTCGGCGATTAAAGCTAAATGTCGGATTTGACATATACCGAATTTGACGTATGATGGATGGCGGAGACAAGTCATTAGTTTGGCTGGAAGGCGAAATAAAGACACCGCCGTTCTCAGCCGCCGCGCGCTTCGAAGCTGGCGTGTTGCTGCGAAAGCTCCAACGAGGCGACCTCCTCGGTTTACCGCACAGTCGACCGATGCCGACGATTGGGCGACGTTGCCATGAGCTTCGCATCACCGATGAGAAAGCGACTTGGCGTGTAATCTATCGGGTTGACGCTGACGCGATAATCATTGGCGACGTTTTCGCGAAGAAGACGACGACCACGCCGCCGCAAGTAATACGGGCCTGCAAACGACGGTTTCAGAGTTACGACACGGATGTACGATGAAAACCCATAAACGACAAAAGCTCGAAAGCTCTGGCTGGCGCGTCGGTACGGCCGCTGAGTTTCTTGGGCTCAGCGCGGAGGAAGCTGCGCTTGTTACGATGAAGCTGGCGCTTGCCGATAATCTAAGAGCTCGCCGACTGCGGCTAAGATTGACTCAAACGGACCTCGCCCGGCGACTTGGCTCGAGTCAATCGCGAATTGCAAAGATGGAGACGGCCGATCGGTCCGTGTCGTTAGACTTGCTGGTCAGGTCGTTGCTGTCCCTCGGCGCCACGGCCGGGGATGTCGGCAAGGCTTTGGGCAAATCGGCGCGCAAGGCGAGGTCGCCGGCCGAGAAGCTGTAATTCCCCTGCGGGCAAAACGACCAGCCCGATACTCCCTGAACCCAAGGTCCTCGGGACTTACGCTCACAGCATGCCAATGGCGCGCCGCGACTTGTTGACCCGTCGCTCCGATTCCCACGAACTTCATGGGCGGCGACGCGACTGGATCGAACTTGGCCTGATCCTTGCCGTTTTCTTCATCGTCGGCGGCGCCCCCGCTCCGCATGTCAATGAGACGCACTATTTGACGAAGGCCAAGCACTACTGGGAACTGTCTTACTGCCCTGGCGATTTCTTTCTCGACTCGGCGGACCCGCATCTGACGTTTTATTGGACCGTCGGCTGGTTGACGCGATTGGTCCCGCTGCCTGCCGTCGCGTGGATTGGTCGGCTGGCGGCGTGGACGCTGTTGGCGTTCGCTTGGCTGCGACTCTCGCGCACCGTCGCGGCGGCGCCCTGGGCGGCGGTGCTAAGCGCCACGATCTGGTTGATGCTCATCGAAAAGGCGAACTTCGCCGGCGAATGGGTCGTCGGCGGCGTCGAGGCCAAGTGTTTTGCGTACGGCTTCGTCCTGCTGGGGCTCGCCGACGTCGCCCGAAGTCGATGGAGAATGCCGTGGGTGTGGTTCGGCGTGGCGTCGGCATTTCATGTGCTGGTCGGGGCGTGGGCCGTGCTGGCGGCGCTGGGCGTATGGCTCTCAGAACCACGCGACCAACGCCCGCCGTTGTCGTTCATGCTGCCGGGACTCCTCTTGGGCGGAATCCTGTCGCTGCCGGGACTGCTGCCCGCGCTCGTCCTGGAGCGACACGCCGACGCCGCGGTGACTAGCGAAGCCGCCCGCATTTACGTCTTCGATCGACTGCCGCATCACCTCGCGCCGCTGTCGCTTCCGCCGGAGGAGCTGCAAACGCGGCTCGTTCGCTTCGGGCTGGTGGCAATCGTCTTCGTTGGGCTGTGGGCATGGGTCGCCCGGCGAGATCGCGGCGTCCGGTCCGAACGAGAGTCCGATGCAACTTACAGCGAACGGCATGCGCTCCTTACCGTAATGCGACTGGCGGGAATCGCCCTGGCGGCGAACTGCATTGGCTTGGTCCTTGAAGCCGCGCTCAGCGACGACCCGTTCAGGGCCGCGCGGGTTCTGCGTTACTACTGGTTCCGGCAGGCCGACGTCCTAGTGCCACTGGCCGTCGCCCTCGCCGGCACGCGACTGACGATTGTGCTGCTTCAGCGGAGCACATGGCGTTCAACCGCCGCCGCATTGGTTCCGATAGTCGCGTGCGGTTGGTTTCTAGCAACGACTTCCATCGACCGCGTGAACGAACCCAGGCCGCCCGCCATCGCTAGGATGGATCGATACCAGGATTGGCAAGCGGCGAGCATGTGGGCGCGCGACCACACCCCCGCGGATGCGGTGTTTCTGATACCGCGGGCCGGCCAATCGTTTAAGTGGTACGCCTCACGGGCCGACGTGGCCAACCATAAAGACGTGCCGCAGGACGCGGCGAGCGTCGTCGCGTGGCGGCGGCGCTGCGAGGAGCTGTTCCCGATGGTCGAAGGCATTGACGGCGTCGCCCGGATGCAAGGCTCGCCGGAGCAATGGGGCGCGCGCCGCGTGCGAACGCTCGCTGAAAAATACGGCGCCAGCCACGTCATCGCCCGCAGCTATCCGCCGCTCGATTTGCCGGTCCTCTACCCGCGCGACGGCGAGCCCTCCGACAGTTACTACACCATCTACGAAATCGGCGCTCCGTCCGCCGGGCCGTCGCCATGAATGCTCCGGTATGGCAGTGGCGCGAACTACCCGCGCTGCTGGCCAGCGAACTTGCAAAACCCGCGGAGTTGCAGCGGCGGCACGAATTCGCGCCGGAGCTAAGCTACGGCCGCCATGCGGGCCCCGCAAGACGCGATGTGCGACTGGCCGCCGTCGCCGTCGTGCTGTGCTGGGACGGTTGCGAATGGTCGCTTCCGCTGACCGTTCGCCACGCCCAGCTCACGCATCATGGCGGACAAATAAGCCTGCCCGGCGGATTGATCGACCCTGGGGAAACCCCCTTCGAGGCGGCAAGCCGAGAGCTCGAGGAGGAACTTGGGCAACAGCCGGCGCTACAGTGGCTGGGCGAGCTATCGCCGCTGTTTGTTTTCGCGAGCAATACCACGGTAACGCCCTGCGTCGCGGCGATCGACGACTTGCCGGAGTGGGTCGCCCAGCCGGCGGAAGTCGACCGCGTGTTGAAATTCACGCTGCGGGAACTACTCGATCAACCCGCCGCGTCGCCGCTTTATGTCGAGCGCGGCCCATTCCGCTTTCGCGCGCCGCAACTTATCGTCGAAAGCCAGTCAGCGTGGGGCGCTACGTCAGTTATGCTGGGTGAGCTTCGGGGGCGGCTGTTGCGAATTCCTTCAGCGAAATGTTGAACCGCCAAGGACGCCAAGGACGCTAAGGTAAGAATCAGGGAGGGCAATGGGCAATCGGGGGCCTGTGACGCTATGAATCAATATGAACCGCCAACGTCGCCGCTGCGGGCCGTTACGTTCGATCTCGACGGCCTGATGTTCAATACCGAAGAGCTGTATCAAGAAGTCGGCGGCGTGCTACTCGGGCGGCGGGGCAAGCAAATCACCGGCGAACTGCTCGACAAGATGATGGGCCGCAAGTCGAACGTCGCGCTGGCGCTGATGATCGAACACCACCAGCTCGATGCAACGCCCGAACAGCTCGCCGCCGAGACGGCGGAAATATTCGGCGGCATCTTGCCGAGCCGACTGGCGCCGATGCCGGGGCTGCTCGATTTGCTCGCCGCTCTCGCAGCGGCGAACATGCCCAAGGGCATCGCCACCAGCAGCGGGCGGGCATTCGTTGAAAGCGTGCTGGGCGTCTTCCGTCTCCAACGTCGGTTCGACTTCGTGCTCACCAGCGAAGACATCGAGCACGGCAAGCCCGAGCCTGACGTGTATCGACTCGCCGCCCAGCGGCACGGCGTGCCGGCCGCCGAAATGATGGTCCTTGAGGACAGTCAGATTGGATGCCAAGCCGCGGTCGCCGCCGGCGCTTATACGGTGGCCGTGCCGCACGGGCAGAGTATGAAGCATCAGTTTCCCGGTGTGCAGTTGATCGCGAAGACGCTAGCGGATTTGCGAATCTACGATGCGCTGCGACTGGGCGAACCAGGCGGCCATTGCTAGCATCGGCGCGCATCACAACGGGTAGAACCGCGACAACCGGAGCGTTTTATCTCAGCGCTCCCTCGACGGTGCGCCGATTAAACCCTCAAGGCCGCGCTTGCCGTGCGGCACGAATGGGGAAACTGCCGTCATGCCCACGAAGCTGATTGTCACTGCGCTTATCGTCGCGCTTATCGTCGCCGCCAGTGGTTGTCGCATGTGTAGCGACTCGTGCGACTATTCGTCGCCGGTCGCCGGCAGTCCGCACGACGGCATGACTAGCCGAGCGGGTTCCGCGTTCAGCGGCTTTCCGCTGACATCGAGCGAGTCGCTGGCGCCTCAGGAGCTTCCCGAAACGACCGCGGCGCCTATTGGGCCGCAGATTGCACCGTAGCGTCTGTCTGGTCGGAACTCGCCGCCGACGATTCATCAGCGGCCGCACGCATCGCTTCGGGCGCGGCGTCCCGGCCGGCATGAAGCGCCTCAACTTGCCGATTGAAGATCTCCGGGTCGAACGCATCTCGCGGCACAAACGCCTGCGACTCGGGCGACGCAGAAGCAGAGGGCCGTATCTTGGGCGGGGCAATGGCTTCGTCCGCGGGCGGCGCGTTTGCCGTTTTCCCTGCCGCGTCCGGAGCGACGGCTTCCTCTGGCAGCGCGGGCTCGAAGCCTGCCGCTGCGTTCAACCAATCCATAAGGAGCGCCGCTTGATACGTTGCCAACGGACGTGAGATTTCCCCCTTCCGCGTGCCGTGCGCCTGTCGTGCCCGCAGCATGAGCGGACTGCTCGCGGGGTCTTCCTC
>JBGSYU010000640.1:0-5162 GCA_041750715.1 Lacipirellula sp. | reverse complement strand
CGCCGGAGCAGTGCGATAGGCGCTGCCCCTTAGATAGTACCACGGACACCGAACCCTCACGACCGGTTCGGGAAACCGCGAGTGACTCGCCAGACATGAATAGGGCGACCAATCGCAATCAGCGATACAACCGGCAGGGAAGGAGGGTAGGCGACGTCGATCTCGCCGCACCGGCGGGCTGTTAGCCCCGCGGCTACTTTCGTCTTGCAATCGGCGACTACGCCCAGTCGAGCCCCGTCTGGTGGCGAATCCGCTCCTCGAAGCCGCCCAGCAGTCCGCCAATGACGTCCCAGCCATGCGGGCGGCGAACCTCGATATCGCCTTCGCGATTGATGCGAACGATCGTATCGGCGACGACGCGGGCGTTTGCAAGATCGTCTTCGTTAAGCTCATCTTCGTGCATCGCGCGGCGGAGCGTGGCGCCGGTCATTTCGATGAAGCTCATGGCAAGAAGGCTCCTGGCGAGACCAAGGGTGTTCGTCGACTCGTTGAATGATTTTAACTGCGGCGCGCGGCGGGCGGTAGGACGCGGCAAGCGAAAAGTGGCTTATGATAAGGTCCACTCAGGCACTTTGGCCCGTACGAGCTCCGTCAGTCGCAGCAATGTTTGCACGTCTAATTGCTCGGTACGCACGTCATCGGCAAACTGCATTTCGGCGAGGATCTCGTCGACTTCGGATTTTTCCATCACGCCCTTCAATGCGGCCACCACGTTCGCCCGAAGAAACTTGCGGCGGTGAATAAAGATCGCCTTCGTGAACTGGTGAAAGTAGCGAAGATCGGGCACGGCGGCTCGGCGCTCGGGGTCGACCACGATGCGGACGATGGCCGACTCGACCTTCGGCTCCGGCCAAAACACCGAGGGAGCCATAATGCGAATGATTTCCACGTCGGCCTGGCACTGCATCCAGACGCTCAGCGAGCTGTAGTCTTTCGACCACGGCTGCGCGATCATGCGATCGGCGAGTTCCTTTTGAATGGTCGCCACCATGGAGTGGGGCGTGTACTCGCTCGCCAAAAGGTTGCTGAGCACCGGCGTGGCGATGTTGTACGGCAGGTTGGCGACGAGCTTCAGCCGAAGATCCGGCGACGCCGCCAGTTGCGCGCCCACCGCTTCGATGACCGCCGGGTTGAGATTATTCTTGTTCCTCAGCGCATCGGCATGCAGCATCGTTACGTTTGGCAAATCGAGCAGCAATTCGCTCGCCAGCTCGAAGAGATGCGCGTCAATCTCCACGGTGACGACGGCGGCAGCGCGTTTGGCGACCTCGGCGGTAATGGCTCCGGTGCCTGTGCCGATCTCGAGCACGACGTCCTGACTGGTTAACTCCGCCGAATCGACGATCAGTCTCTGAAGGTTTAGGTCGATGAGAAAGTTCTGCCCGTGCCGCGTCGCGGGGCGGATGCCCATCTCGCGAAATCGCTCGATCAGAAAGCTTTTCGTGTGGCGGCTCATGCGATCAAGCTTTCCAGTTCAATTGTCGTTCGACGTATTTCGCCAGGACGTCGGTTTCAAGGTTGACCTCATCGCCGGGGCGGAGCTTGCCGAGCGTCGTCAATTGGAGCGTGTGCGGAATCAGGGCGACGCTAAAGCCATTGGTTTCCACGTCGACGAGCGTCAGGCTTACGCCGTCGATGGCAACGGACCCTTTGGTTGCCATTTGCCGCGTCAGTCCGTCGGGGACGGTAAACCACATCGTACACCACGGGCCGTCGTCGGACCGGCGTTCGAGACGGCCAACGGCGTCGATATGACCGGTCACCAAGTGGCCGCCAAGCGCGTCGCCCGCGCGGAGCGACAGTTCCAGGTTGACGCGGTGGCCAGGTTGCAGACGGCCAAGATTGGTGCGCCGTAGCGTCTCCGGACCGGCCTCAAACGACATATCGGCGCCGTCTATTCCCACGACCGTTAGGCAGCACCCATTAATCGCGATGCTATCGCCGAGGCGCGACCGAGCGGCGGTAGCCTCGTCGCGAACCACCAATCGAACGCCTGAGCCTTCAGGCAGCACGTCGCGCACCGCGGCCAGGCTCGCCACCAATCCGGTAAACACCGCTCAGCCCGCCTTCCTGAGCGCGAGGCGTCGACGCCGCCAACCCCATCGCCAGGCATACATGAGCGGCGGCGCCAGTGCATAAATTGTGCAGGCCACCGGAATCGCATACCAGCGCACGGCCAGCAGCGCCATCATGGCAAACACGATGGCGACCAATTGTGGAAACGTCTTCTGACCGCGAACCAGATGAGTGACGATGTGCGGGTAGGGAATACGCGACACCATCAGCAGTGCAATGGCCAGCGCAGCCAGAGGCAGGATGCGCTGAAGCCACCAATCAAAATCTTGGAAGACGGCGTAGTTTATTTCATTGCGAAGCGTGTAGGTGAGCAATGCAAAGCTTGCAATCACGGCCGCGGCGGCGGGGGAGGGCAGCCCTTCGAACGTCGAGTGATCGTCGTCCTCGTCGGCCTCGACGTTAAATCGGGCCAACCGCATGGCAGCGCAACTCGCATATAACGCGGCAATACACCATATCGCTTCGCGGTGAAGCTCCGTAAACTGCGGGCACATCTTGACCAGCAGGATGCCCGGCGCCACGCCGAAGGAGACGACGTCGCACAGGCTGTCGAGCTGCGCCCCAAAGTCGCTGGTCACACGGGCGATCCGCGCCACCTGTCCGTCGAACATGTCGAACAGCATCGCGAAGAAAATTAGCAGTCCGCACAGCATCAGGTTGTGCGTCGGATCGAGACTTGCGAATAACTCCCGCGCGGAGTCGATCTTGGGGGCGGGAATAAACGCTTCCTCGCCTGGCCGCGCGATTCGCGACGCCACCACGATGGCGAAGAATCCGCACACGAGATTCCCCAACGTAAAGATGGTGGGGAAGACGGAAACGGCACGGATACGACGCATGGGGCGATGATTCGGTGAACGCAGCTCGGTAATTCAATACAGCCCGACGCCGAACTGGCGCCTAAGCGAATCGCGCCAAAATCGTGCTGCCAGCGCAGACCGTTTGGCCGACCGCGGCGTCGACCCGCACGGCGTCGCGAGGCAAGATCAGCTCGGTTCGCGATCCAAGCTTTATCATACCAAACTTTTCACCCCGGCGGACCGACATGCCCGGGCGGAGGGCGCACACGATTCGCCTCGCCAGAAGTCCGGAAATCTGCCGGACGGCCATTCGCACGTCGGGCCGTTGAAGATCTTCCAATCCGATCCACATGAACTCGTTGCGGAGGGCGCTTTGCGGATTGAGGGCGTTGAGAAACTCGCCCGGCTTGTAGTGCATCGCCACCACGTTTGCGTCTCGCGGCGAGCGGTTAATATGCACGTTGAAGATCGACAGAAAAATGCCGATCCGCACCGCGGGGCCGTCGAGAAACTCATAGTGGTCCAGCTCGGTCACTTCGGCGATGACGCCGTCCGCGGGCGAGACAATGGCGTCGGGGTCCATGGGGATGCGGCGCGGCGGATCTCGGAAGAAGTAAATCACCAGCCCGAGCAATACTAACGGCACGGCCGCGGCGAAGCACCACGGCGGACCGGGCAGGCCCAATACGACCGCCATCGCGGCCAGCGGCCAACCCATGAGCTGCAATTCGGCGAGTCCCCATCGGGCGAAAGGTATCCGTTCACGCCATCGGAAGGGATCATCTTGCGGCAACCAATGGGCGGTGCATTGATTGGAGCAGTACTTCAGGTCGCGCGGATCGAGAATCTCGTGAGGCGCCCCGGTCGTGTCGCCTTGCCGCAGCGATGCCATCTTCCGCACAAACTTCGCGCGGAATCGCTTGAGATACCAGCGCCGCCAACGCCCCCATGCTAGCTCGATGCTGTAGCACTTTCCGCCGCCTGGCTGGACGCTCTGGATGTTTTCAGGAAGTCGCGGATTGGAAAGCTGGTCGTCGATGATTCTGGGCTCCGTCGTGCGACCGTCATCCTGAGCGGAGCGAAGGATCTATCGTAGTTCTAGATTCTTCGCTCCGCTCAGAATGACCGTGTTGTCCGCAAATAGATCACCATCCTAGGCAAGCACGGGGCAGGTGTCGAACCACTCGCGGCCGTGGACCTGCATCCATGCGGCGGCTTCCTCGGGACCCCAAAGACCCGGTTCATAGAACAGCAGCGCGGGTTCGCTATTTTCTTGCCAGGCCTTCAGGATGGGGTCGCACACGCGCCAGGCGGCCTCCACCTCGTCCGCACGGGCGAAAAGGCTCGCGTCACCCTCGAGTGCGTCGAGCAGGAGCCGCTCATACGCTTCCGGCATGGAACGCCCAAACTCGCTCTGATAGTTGAAGTTCAGATCGGTCGTCCGCAGTCTCATGCCCGCGTCGGGCGCCTTCGTTTGGAAATGGAGCTGAATGCCCTCAGCCGGCTGCACCTGCACGATGAGGCGATTCGCGTCGCACAGATTATTGGACACGCTGGCGAACAGCCGCTGCGGCGGCGCGCGGAATTGAATGACGATTTGAGTCGTCCGGCATGACATGGCCTTGCCGCTTCGCAAGTAGAACGGCACGCCTTGCCAGCGCCAGTTGTCGACCGAAAGCTTGATGGCCGCGAAGGTCGCCGTGCGACTGCCGGGCGCGACGTCTTTCGTCGTCGCGTAGCCCGCATACTGGCCGCGGAGGGTGTCCGTCGCCATATCGTCCGCCGTCAGCGGCCGTATCGCATGTAGGACTTTGACTTTTTCATTTCGAATCGCGTCTGCTTCGTAACGTACGGGCGGCTCCATGGCCGTGATCATCAACAACTGGAGCAGATGATTCTGAAACATATCGCGCAGCACGCCGGCCTTGTCGTAGTAGCCGCCTCGCTTGCCGACGTCGACTTCCTCGGCCACGGTAATCTGCACATGGTCGATGTAATTGCGGTTCCACACCGGCTCAAAGATTGTGTTTGCGAATCGCAGCACCAAGAGGTTCTGGACAGTCTCTTTGCCGAGATAGTGGTCGATGCGATAGACCTGATGCTCGCGAAAGACACGGTGGATCACCTCGTTCAATCGCTTGGCACTTGCCAAATCAAAACCGAAGGGCTTTTCAATGACCACGCGCCGCGGGGCTTCGCGCTCGTCGGCTAGGCCGCTACGGCCGAGTTGCTCGACGGCGAGCTCGTAAAAGTTTGGTGCGGTGGCGAGGTAATAGACTCGCGTAC
>JBGSYU010000639.1:0-4968 GCA_041750715.1 Lacipirellula sp. | reverse complement strand
TGTTCGACGTGAAATCGGGGCGGCGGCTCACGACCGTGGGCGACGAGCTCGATGCGGTGCTGGCCGCGGACATTCGGGCCGATCACGCGCTGATCGCGCTCGGCGGGCCGCGAAAGACGGTGCGCGTTTACAAGGTCGCCGACGGCTCGCTCGCGTATGAAATCACCAAGCACACCGACTGGGTGACGGCGCTGGAGTTCAGCCCCGATGGCAAGTTCTTAGCCACCGCCGACCGCGCTGCGGGTCTGCTGCTGTGGGATGCCCAGACAGGCCGCGAGCGCGGCGACCTTCGCGGCCATACCGAGGCGATCAATTCGCTCTCATGGCGCGGCGACAGCGCGGTCCTCGCCTCCACTAGCGAAGACGACACGGTTCGCCTCTGGAAGGCCGCTGACGGCTCCCAGATCAAAAGCTGGAGCGCCCACATACCCGGTTCGAACTCCGTGCATTTCGCGAGCAACGGGCAAGTCGTATCGGCGGGTCGCGACGCGGTCGTAAAAACGTGGACGGCCGACGGCGCCGCGATTCGCGACGTTAGGAAGCTCGAGGACGTAGCGCTCGCGGCGCGTTTCACTCACGACGGTAAACGGATAGTCGCCAGCGATTGGCAGGGGAATGTGCGCGTGTCCGAGACGGAAACGGGCGCTCTGCTCCTCGCGCTCGATTCCAATCCGCCGACGATCGAAACGCGTCTAGCGGCGAGCGAAACTGAAGTGAACCAGCTTCGGCTGACCTCGCAGCAGGCGCAAGAACAACTTGCCGCCGCGCAGCAGCAGGTGGCGGCCGCGGCGAGCGTGTTGGATCAGGCCCAGAAGGATGCCGCGACGAAGACTCAAATGCAAATCGAGTCGGCGGCGAAGCTAAGCGCCGCCGAAGAACGTTTGGCGATCGCCGCCAAGGAGCAGGCCGCACTGGCGGAAGCCGCAGGCAAGATCGCCGCTGAGAGGACGACGATTACGGATGAACTCGCCTCAGCGGAATCGGCGGCGAAGGCTAAACAGACGGAGCTTCAGGGGACTCAGGCTGGGGTGACCCAGCAGGAGTCGGCGATGGCGGAGTTGACCGTGCAGATTACGGCGCTCCAGAAGCAGTTTAAAGAGGCGCAGGCCACGCTGCAGTCGCTCGCCGCCGCGCACGAGGAAAAGGTGCAGGGGGCGGCTGTCGCCGACGCTCGCGTTAGCGATTTGCACCGGAAGCAGGCCGACGTGGAACGACGCCAAGCGGAATTGGACGCGATCGAGAAGTTGCGGGAGCAGTTTGGCTTGAAACAGTAGCTGTACTCGTTGCCGCCGGACGACGCCGTTTTAGGTGAAGGCGATGGCGAGCGCCGTTAAAAGCCAGGCAATTATCCAGTAAGCCGCGACTACGGCTCCGATCATTAGGGCGCCCAGCGCTATCATAAGGGCGATTACAAACCAGCGATCGCTTCGTTCGAGCTTTCGCGCGTCGGCGGGAGCCGCCGCCATGTGACTCTGGAGCAGGCGAACGTTGCGCTGGTTGGATTTCCAATAGGCGTCGAACACGTCCCCGACGAGCGGAAGGACGCCAATTGTCGTGTCCAGCATGATGTTCAAGGCCATTCTCATCACCGTGACGCGAGGGACGTTGTAGCGATGGGCCGCATTGAGGATGTACAGCGATGCAACGGACGAAGCGAAATCGCCAATGCCCGGGATCAGGCCCAGGATCGCGTCGAGCCCAAATCGGATGCCAATCCCTGGAATGCGAAACGCCGCGTCCATCCAGTGGGCCAGCACTTCGAGGTCGGGCGATACGCCTGAATCGTTTGTTTGGCGGTTTTGACGCGAACGCCCTTGACGACCTTCCTGGTATACGGTCATTGGCTGTGGGATGTCGCCGGAAGTTGGCTGAAGCTCGGGCATTTCGTTCTACACTCTAGAGGCTGTTGCAGGATTGCATAAGCAACAGCAGAATTGCCGAGCCAATGACCGATACGACGATCGATCCAAAACATCCGAGACGGTTGGAGAAAAAGGCGAACATTCGGCGACCCCTCGAAAACCGCAACGACTGCGCCGCGCAGTGTGAGGTGCAAAGCCTGTGCCGAGATAGCACGAGAGCAGGCTATCATCGCTACTCGTCGTCGCGAAGCGTCGCCAGGACGCTGTAGTCTTCGAGCGTCGTCGTGTCGCCGACCGTTTCTTTGCCGGCGGCAATGTCCTTTAGCAGGCGCCGCATGATTTTGCCGCTACGCGTTTTTGGAAGCGAGCCGGTGAAACGCACGTCGTCGGGTTGGGCCAGCGCGCCGATTTGATTGCGGACGTGCTTGATCAGCTCCTTGCGCAGCTCGTCGCTCGGCTCGGCGCCGCGAAGCGTGACGAACACGGCGACCGCTTCGCCCTTCAGCTCGTCGGGACGACCGACGGCGGCGGCTTCGGCGACGTTCGGATGGCTCACCAGTGCGCTTTCGATTTCAATCGTGCTTAGGCGGTGGCCCGAGACATTTAGGACATCGTCGATACGGCCCATGATCCAGTAATACCCGTCGGCGTCGCGGCGGGCATTATCCCCGACGAGGTATTTGCCGGGGACTTTGCTCCAGTAAACTTCCCGATATCGCTCGTCGTCGCCCCAAATGCCGCGTAGCATCCCGGGCCAGGGGTGAGCCACGGTGAGCCAACCGCCGCTCGCACCTTCGATTTCGGCGCCGCTGGAGTCGACGATCGTCGGGATGACGCCGGGCAGCGGCAGCGTGCAACTGCCGGGTTTGGTGGGCGTGGCGCCGGGGAGCGGGCTCATCATGATGCCGCCCGTTTCGGTCTGCCACCAGGTGTCGACGATCGGGCAGCGCTCGCCGCCAATCTTGCGGTGATACCACATCCACGCTTCGGGATTGATGCCTTCGCCGACGGTGCCGAGGAGGCGCAGGCTCGACAAGTCGTGTTTCTCAATGTGGTGATCGCCCCACTTCATGAACGCGCGAATGGCGGTGGGCGCCGTGTAGAAGATCGACACGCGATACCTTTCTACGATCTCCCAGAACCGGTCCTCGTTGGGGTGATTCGGCGCACCCTCGTACAGCACCACCGTGGCGCCGGCGGCGAGCGGGCCGTACACGACGTAACTGTGGCCGGTCACCCAACCGCAGTCGGCGGTACACCAAAAGACGTCGTCGTCGCGATGATCGAAGACCCACTCGAAGGTTTTTTTGCAGAACAGTTGATAACCCGCGGTCGTATGGCGGATGCCCTTGGGTTTTCCGGTGGAGCCGCTGGTGTAGAGGATGAAGAGCGTCGTTTCGCTATCGAGTGGCTCGGCGGGGCAATCGTCCGAGGCGTCGGCCATGAGTTCGTGCCACCAGAAGTCGCGGCCGGGCTTCATGGGGGCTGGGGGTTGGGGGCTGGGGGCTGGGGAGGAAGGTTGCAGCGCGCCTGCGACGGTGTCGCGGCGGAGGACGATGCACTTATCGACGGTCGGCGACTTAGCGAGGGCGTCGTCGACGGTCGCCTTAAGATCGAGGGCCTTGCCCCGGCGCCAGCCGGCGTCGGCCGTGATCTGAATCTTGGCTTTTGCGTCGTTATTGCGGTCGGCGATCGCTTCGGCCGAGAAGCCGGCGAAGATCACGGAGTGGATCGCGCCAATCCGCGCGCAGGCAAGCATTGCAATCGGCAGTTCGGGCGTGAGCGGCATGTAGATCGACACGACGTCGCCTCGCTTCGCGCCGAGCGACTTGAGCACGTTGGCGAACTTCTTCACCTCGCTCAGCAGGTCGGCGTACGTCAGCGTACGCACGTCACCGGGCTCGCCTTCCCAAATAAATGCCGCGCGGTTGCCGCGGCCTTCAGCGACATGCTTATCGAGGCAGTTGTACGAGGCGTTGGTCTGGCCGCCGACGAACCATTTGGCGAATGGCTCGTTCCACTCCAGGGCCGTGGTGAACGGCTGAAACCAGTGCAGTTCGTCCTTGGCCAGTTTGCCCCAGAACGCCGGCGGATTGGCAGCCGCTTCGTCCCAGAGCCGCTGGTACTCGTCCATCGACTTGATGCGCGCGCGCGCCCGAAACTCCGCCGGCGGCGGAAAGACGCGGCTTTCCTGCATAACGGTGTCGAGTTGGCCGGTGGACTGCTGCCCCATGGAATTCTCCGCAAGCGATGCAATAAAACGGCGTCGAAAAGTGCCGACGAGAATGCGGCGATCCGTTGGGTCGCCGCATGCCGCGATTGTAATCGAGGATGTGGGTGGGTTAAAGTGGCGGCGGCAGGGTGTAAGGGAGACTACAAGGTTCCGCGCGCACGGTCACTGCTGAGGTACTCCGATGAATCTGGCCGGACCGATCGGAGTACCTCAGGGGAAGCTGCGTCCGGACATTGCAGGTCTTCTGGACAGCGTGTACGGAACAAGTGGCGCCATGAAATCTCATCGGTCTTTGTCTGCTGCCCTGGTCGCACTGGCCGTGAGCGCCGTCACGGGCTCGTCGGTAAGCAAAATCGCCGCGGAGGCGCCGGCGTACGTTGAGCATCAGGACCTGTCCTATGTGCTCGACGCCGACGGCGCCCGACGACCGATTCGCACGGTGGAGGACTGGCAGCAGCGGCGTACGCACATTCTGCTGGGCATGCAGGAAGCGATGGGGCCGTTGCCGCGGGCGGAGCGGCCGACGCCGCTCGAATTGCAAGTCGTCGAGGAGAGCAGTGCGGACGGCCTGGTTCGCCGCAAGTTGTCATACCACACGGATCGCGATGACCGGTGCGTGACCGCGTGGCTACTTATGCCGAAGGGCGCGCGGCAGTTGCCAGCGGTGCTTTGCCTTCATCAGACGGCGGACGAAGGGAAGGATCACCCCATCGGGCTCGCCGGGCGGCCATCGCTGCATTATGCGCTGGAACTTGCGAAACGCGGCTACGTGACGTTGTCGCCCGACTATCCGTCGTTCGGCGAATACAAGTACGACTTTGACGCCGACGAGTACGAGAGCGGCTCGATGAAGGCAATCTACGACAACATGCG
>JBGSYU010000638.1:0-19958 GCA_041750715.1 Lacipirellula sp. | reverse complement strand
GCGCCGGCGTGCTCGCTTTGGCCCACGCGGGCTTCCACCATTCGCCCGAAGCGCAGGCGACCGGCCGCTGGGTGCTGGAGCACGGCTTCGACGACTACAACGAGGTGATGCCGTTCGATCAGCATTACTCGCACGATCGGTATCACTACGGGCTCTTCAACTGCTGCCAGGGGATGTACCAGCTTGGCGGCGAATATTGGCAGGCGTTTTATCCGCGGGCCGTCGCCGTGTTGTTGGAGAATCAGCGCCCCCAGGGCTCGTGGCCGGCGGACGCTCATTGGCATGACGGCCAGTTTGGAGAGGCGTACACGACGGCGCTGGCGCTGTTAACGCTCGGCGCGCCCAACCAGTTGCTCCCCATTTTTCAACGATGAGCAGGCTACGATGAACGCATCTTGGCGCCGAGCGATTGCCGTAGCGACTTGGTGCTCGGCCGTTGCCGCGACGGCGATTCACGCCCAGACGATCAATTCTCCGATTCGAGATCGCGGTGCTGCGCAGCGTGCAGTTCACGACGTAAACCCGCGCGACGTCCTCTCGCCCGACCAGTGGCGGCGCGTAGACGGCGGGGTAAAGCGCGCGCTGGCTTGGCTCGCCGACCAGCAAAACGAGGACGGATCGTTTCCAACAATGGAAACGGGCCAGCCGGCCGTCACCAGTCTGTGCATTATGGCGTTCATCGCGCACGGCCACGTCCCAGGCGACGGGCCTTACGGAAAAACGTTGGAGCGCGCGACAGACTACGTGCTGTCGTGCCAAAAGCAAAATGGATTGGTGACGCGGTTGGGCCCCGACGGACCGCGCATCACGCGACTCGTGGGCCGCGAGATTGGCGGATGCGCCGCCTACAACCACGCGATTTCGTCCTTGGTGCTCAGCGAAGTCTACGGCATGAGCCCGCCCGACAGGACGCGCCGGCTTCAGGCTGCGATCGACAAAGCGATCGTCGCGACGCTCGAAATGCAGCGTTGGCCGAAGGATGTTCCGTCGGACCGAGGCGGCTGGCGCTATATCGACGACTACGATGGCTCGGATTCCGACCTCTCGGTAACGGGTTGGCAGTTGATGTTTCTCCGCTCGGCGCGGAACGCCGGTTTCAACGTTCCCGACGAGCGCATTGAAGAGGCGGTGGCCTATGTGCGGCGGTGCTTCGACGAACGCGATGGCGTTTTCGTTTATTCGAAAAGCAACCCGAGCCGCACCCGCTCGATGGCCGGAGCAGGCATCTTGGCGCTCGCACACGCCGGTCTCCACGATACGGAAGAGGCGCGGCGATCGGGGAATTGGCTTTTGCAGCGTCCTTTCGACGAGTACAACGCCACCATCCCCGGGGCGCGCTCCGATCGGTACCACTACGGACTTTTTAATTGTTGCCAGGCCATGTACCAGTTGGGCGGCGCGTACTGGGAGAAGTTTTATCCGCCCGCGGCGCTAGCCGTGCTGAATAACCAGCAGGCGGACGGCTCGTGGACGGTCGACTCTCAGTACCACGACGCCCCCTATGGCAGCGCCTACACGACTTCGCTGGCGGTCATCCTGCTCGGCGCGTCGAACCAGCTGCTGCCGATCTTTCAGCGATAACGGAGCGATATGATGTCGAAGCGGGTGAGTTACGTCGTCGCCGGACTTTCGTGGTTCGCCATGGCTGCGTCGTCGTGCGCCCAGCCGCCTTTGGACGACTCTCGGTCCGCGGGGCGTGCGACGTCGGCGCCGACGCGTCCCGGCGCCGACGACACGCCGGCAGACGGCCTCTCCTCCGACCAGTGGCGCCGCCTCGATGCGTCGATGGAGCGGGCCCTCGCGTATCTGGCGTCGCAGCAACAGCGCGACGGCTCGTTCCCCACCGCGGCGCACGCGCAGCCGGCGGTGACCAGCCTGTGCGTGCTCGCCTTCATGGCCCACGGGCACAACCCGGGGGAGGGCCCGCATGGAAAGAACCTCGACCGCGCCGTCGACTTCATCGTCGCCTCGCAGAAAGCCAATGGGCTAGTCTCGCGCGTCGGCCCCGTCGGCACGCGCATCACGCGCAATGTGACGCACCAGATCGGCGTGGCGACGGTCTACAACCACGCGATCTCGTCGCTCGCGCTGGCCGAAGTGTACGGCATGAGCCCGGGGCGGCGTTCGCAGTATGTCCAGCGGGCGATCGACCGCTCGCTCGCCGCGACGCTAGAAATGCAGCGCTGGCCGAAGGACCTGGCGTACGACAAAGGAGGCTGGCGCTACGTCGACGATTGGGATCAGACCGATTCCGACCTGAGCATCACCGGTTGGCAGCTTATGTTTCTCCGCTCGGCCCGAAACGCGGGGTTCGAGGTGCCCAGCGCCGCCATTGAAGACGCCGTAGGTTACGTTCGCCGTACGTTCGACGAACAATACGGCGCGTTCGGCTACATGATCGACCGCGGCGATTGTCGCAGCCGCGGCATGGCGGGCGCCGGCGTGCTGGCTCTGGGTCACGCGGGGTTTCACGATTCGGTCGAAGCCCAGCGAACTGGAAAATGGCTGATGGGGTACAGCTTCGACCAGTACAACGGCAGCGAGGGTTTTTCGCGAGACCGCTACCACTACAGCCTGTTTAACTGCTGCCAGGGAATGTACCAGCTCGGCAGTCCCTACTGGGAAGAATTCTTCCCGCGCACGGTGACCGCCGTGCTAGCGCACCAACGGGGCGACGGCTCTTGGGAGGCCGAAAGCCGGCAAACTGACCGGATGTTCGGAATGTCGTACACCACGGCGCTGGTGGCGTTGTCCCTGGGGGCGCCGAATCAACTGCTGCCAGTCTTCCAGCGGTAGCGTCGTCCGTCGTTCATGGCAGCGGTCTGAGCTTGACGTTGCGATACCAACAATCGCTGCCGTGGTCTTGCAGGCCGATGTACCCCTTCCGGGGATGATCCTTGTAGGCCGTATCGAATTTATGCGAGCTGCCGTCCGGTCGCTTGTTCGGCTCAGTCCACTCGTCGAAGTTCATGCGCGAGACGAGCTCGCCGTTGAGCGCCACCGTGAGCAGGGGACCGTCGCTGACGACCGTCATGCGGTTCCATTGGCCGACGGGCTTCATGGCGTTCTTCGTCGGCTTCACCAGGTCGTAGATCGCTCCCGAGTCGTACAGGCCTGCCGACTTGGTATCGTCGATGGCAATCTCGAGGCCGTTCATGCCGATGTTGCTGCCGGGCCGAACTGCGAGCGGAAACGTCCGCACGAAAACGCCGCTATTGCATTTGGGAGTGATTTTGAAGTCGAGCGACAGTTCGTAATTCTCGTACGGCCGATCGCCGACCAGCATATAGTCGCAGGGGTGCGGATTCAGCGCGCCGTCTTGAACGTGGCGCGACGGCAGGGGCTTGCCTTCAATCGTCATCCAGCCCGCTGTCGATTTTCCATCGAACAAGAGCCGCCAGCCCGCCTGCTTTTCTTGGTCGGTTAGCGTGTTGGGAGCCTCCGCGGCCCGGGCGCAAGCGGCGACCGCGACCAAGCCGAGAACCGTGAGGAAGCGCCTTAGCATATCGTCCCCTTTCAACTCCAGCCGTCGCGGTACTCAGGGTGGACGAAGGGCTGAAGCTCCGGCGCATTGGTGACGCGCTGCTCGACGCTATCCCACTCCAGCCGACGACCCGGCGCGCGAAGGGCAAGCACGCCCAGCAACACCGTCTCGGTCAGCGGGCCGGCATAGTCGAAATTGCTAACCGCCCGCGGGCCTCCCTTGCAGGCCGCGATCCATTCTTCGTAGTGGCCAGGCGAGCGCTCGATCGTATTGGATACCTTCGCCGCCTCTTCGTGGAGTTCTCGCGGCAGAAGCTGCGGCATGTCACCGTGCGATCCGTGGAACATCTTGCCCTTGCTGCCCATGTACAACACGCCGTTGTCGGGCAGTCGTTGGCCAGCGGCGAGTTCCGCCGGCGCCGCCGGCAACAACCCGCCGTCGTACCACGTCATTCGCACCGCCGGCAAGGAATCTCGCGCAGGAAAGTCGTAGTAGATGATCGCAGCGATCGGGTACGTTTCAAAGTTGGGCTGATTATCGGCGAGCGTCGACCCGTCGAGCGTGACTGTGGCTTCGACATGGCTGGGGGCGCCCAGTTTCAGCGCCCACACGGGATGGTCGATAATATGACAACCCATATCGCCGAGGGCGCCCGTACCAAAATCCCGCCAGCCGCGCCACGCGCTGGGAGCGTAGGCCGGATGGTAAGGCCGCTCGCGAGCCGGTCCGAGCCACAGATTCCAATCGAGGGTCGCCGGCACGGGCGGCGTTTCCGGAGGACGGCCGATGCCCTGCTTCCACATCGTGCCGGCCCGATCGGACCAGGCGTGGACCTCGCACACATCGCCGATGACGCCGGCCTGAATCCATTCGCACGTCAGGCGCGAGCCTTCGCTGGCGTGGCCTTGGTTGCCCATTTGCGTGGCGACGCCCGCGCCGCGCGCGGCCTCGGTCAACTCGCGGCACTCGTGAAGCGAATGCGTGAGGGGCTTCTGGCAATAGACGTGTTTGCCCGCGCGAATCGCCGCCATGGCCGCGACGGCGTGAAGGTGATCGGGCGTGCTGACGGTCACCGCGTCAATGTTCTTGGCTTCCTTGGCGAGCATCTCGCGGAAGTCTTTGTAGCGTTTGGCCCGCGGATGAGCCTGGAACGAGCCCGCAGCCCGCACTTCATCCACGTCGCACAGCGCGACGATATTGGCCCCCAGCTTGCTAAGCGTGGCGACGTCGACGCCGCCCATCGCGCCCACGCCTATCGCCGCAACATTTAACGTGTCGCTCGGCGCCAGAAACCCGGCCCCGCCCAGCACATGTCGAGGCACGATCGTAAAGCTGACGGCGGCGGAGCCGCTAGCTGCTAAGAACGCGCGGCGCGAACGGCGAGCAGGTCGGTCAGGATCGCACCAGGACATGGCGTGAGGCTCGAAATAAGGGCTTGAGGTGACGCCCACGATACGCGAGCCGCGACGTATTGTCGACCCGCCAAACTGCCGCGGCTCGCCGTTTGCAGCCTTTGCGTGCGGCCGTGCGATATGCGAAGGTAATGGGTCGAGCCGCGGCTTCAACTCTTACCCTGGGCGCTGTGCCCAGCAGGAGTCGGCGCCGGCGCCATTTAGAAAAGGCCCTATGCCTCGCATCACCGAAATTCGCAAGCTCGGCTTCATTGGCGATTATCTGCCGCGTAAATGCGGCATCGCCACGTTCACGGCTGACTTGTGCGGCTCCGTTGCCAGCCAGTATCGGTCGGTCGATTGCTCGGTCGTCCCGGTGAACGATATCGCCGAGGGTTACGAGTATCCGCCGGAGGTCCACTACGAGTTCGCGCAGCAGGAGCTCGACGCCTATCGCCGGGCGGCCGACTTTCTGAATTTCAGCAACGTCGACGTCGTGTGCCTGCAGCACGAATTCGGCATCTACGGCGGGCAGGCCGGCCGCCATATTCTCGCGCTGCTCCGCGATCTACGGATGCCGATCGTGACGACGCTGCATACGGTGCTGCGGGAACCCAACGGCGATCAACGCCGCGTGATGCGCGAGCTGGCGGAGCTGTCCTCGCGGCTGATCGTCATGTCGCAGCGCGGCCGCGAATTCCTGCTCGACGTGTACGGCGTGCCGGACGCGAAGATCGACGTGATCGCCCACGGCATCCCCGATATGCCGTTCGTCGATCCGAATTCCTCCAAGGACCAGTTCGGCGTCGAGGGGAAGCACGTCGTGCTGACGTTCGGCCTACTCTCGCCGAACAAGGGCATCGAGTATGCCCTGCGGGCGCTGCCGGAGGCGATACGCGAGTTTCCGAATCTCGTCTATATCGTGCTTGGCGCCACTCATCCCAATCTCGTGCGCGAGCAAGGCGAAACCTACCGGCTGAGCCTGGAACGGATGGCGAGCGACTTGGGCGTCCGCAAGAACGTCTTTTTCTACAACCGGTTCGTCGAACGGCACGAGCTGATCGAGTTCATCGCCGCGGCAGATATATACCTGACGCCGTATCTGGAGGTCGCACAGATCACCTCCGGAACGCTGGCGTACGCCTTCGGCTGCGGCAAACCGGTCATCTCAACTCCCTATTGGCATGCCGAGGAACTGTTGGCGGACGGCCGCGGCGTCCTCGTACCGTTTAAGGATCCTGCGGCCATCTCGGAAGAAATCTCCTCCCTTCTTCGCGACGAGCCGCGGCGCGAGGCCATGCGCCGCCGCGCCTACAGTCTGGGCCGCGAGATGATCTGGAGTCACGTTGCGCACCTCTACATGGACTCGTTCCAACGAGCGCGTCGAATTCGCATCGATCGACCCGTCAAGCCGCTGGCGATCCAGACGCTCGACGAGCGGCCGTGGGAACTGCCGAAATGGCGCCTGGAACATCTGATCCGCATGACCGACTCGACGGGCCTGTTGCAACACGCCAAGTACACGTTACCGAATTTCGCCGAAGGCTATTGCACGGACGATAATGCTCGCGCTTTGCAGTTCGTGATGTACCTGGAAGAAATGGGACTCGATACGGCGGAGACGCAGCGGGCCACCACGCGGTACGCCGCGTTTCTGGACGCGGCCTTCGATCCCGCGCGCCGGCGATTCCGAAACTTTCTGACGTTCGATCGGAAATGGGTGCATGAGGATGAGTTAGGCTCCGACGACTGCTTCGGCCGGGCAATTTTGGCCCTGGGCGCGTGCGTTGGCCGATCGAAGCAGCGTTCGCTCCAATCGTGGGCGATGGAAGTGTTTCATCAAGCCCTGCCGAATAGCCTCGAAATCAGTTCCCCGCGGGCGTGGGCCGCGACCCTGCTGGGAATTGACGAGTACCTGCGTCGCCTGGGCGGAGACCGCGTCGTCAGCCAGGTGCGTACCGCGCTCGTCGAAAAGTTGACCGACTTGTGCCAGCGAGCGTCGTCGGACGATTGGCAATGGTTCGAAGAGACGCTCAGTTACGACAATGCCGTGCTGCCGCACGCGCTCATCCTCAGTGGCCGCTCCAGCGGCGACGCCCAGGCGCAGGAGCTGGGGCTGCGAACGCTCGCTTGGCTGACCAAAATTCAACGCTCGCCGCGCGGGCACTTTCGACCCATCGGCAGCAACGGATTCTATCGACAGGGCTCCCAGCGAGCGGACTTCGATCAACAGCCGATCGAGGCGTGGGCCACCGTATCGGCGTGCATCGAAGCCTACCGGGCGACGGAGGAAGCATCGTGGCTAAATGAAGCCAGGCTGGCCTTCGAGTGGTTCCTCGGGCGCAACGATCTGGGCGTCGAACTCTACGACGCCAGCACCGGCGGCTGCCACGACGGGCTGCACCCCGATCGCGTGAACGAAAACCAGGGCGCGGAATCGACCTTGGCGTTCCTGCTGTCGCTGGCCGAGTTTCGACAGTTGGAGAATTCGCTGGCCGCCTTCCGCCGCGCGGCGGAAGCGGCGGCGGAAACATTGGACGCCGTGGCTGCCACATGACCTCTGAAAATGCGATGCCGCAGCGATTGCTTACGCGGTTGCTCGTGCAGCCCAGCGACGTGTCGCCGCAGTTTGCAGGTTTTGAAGTCATCGGCACGTTCAATCCCGCCGCGATCGAATTCGAGGGCGGCGTCGCCCTGCTGATTCGGGTCGTCGAACAGCCGACCGAGGCGCGCGACGGCTTCATCGCGCTGCCTTATTGGGATCATCACCGTGGGCAAATCGCGATCGACTGGCGATCGCTGGATGAAGTCGAGCTTGTCGATCCCCGCATTGTGCGGCTTAAGCCCAGCGGGCACATCCGTTTGACGTTCATTTCTTGGCTGCTGCCGGCGTTCAGCCGCGACGGGCTCTCGATCGACCGCTTCGGCCCCTCCCCAATGCTACCGGCGATGCGCTATGAAACCTTCGGCGTCGAAGACCCGCGACTCGCTAAGTTTGAGGGCCGGTTCTACTTCACATATGTCGCCGTTTCGCCGCACGGCATCGTCACCGCGCTTGCCTCCACCGCCGACTTCCAATCGTTTCAGCGGCACGGAATCATCTTTTGCCCCGAGAACAAGGACGTGATCCTGTTCCCGGAACAGATCGACGGCCAGTACGTCGCCTTCCATCGGCCCAATCCCAACGGCCACTTTTCGGCGCCCGAGATTTGGCTCGCCCGCTCGCCCGATCTGCTTCACTGGGGCCAACACGAGCGCCTGCTCGGCAGCGAAGCGAAATGGGCGACCGTGAAAATTGGCGGCGGCACGCCCCCGATTCGCACCGACCGAGGATGGCTCTCCCTCTACCACGGCCACATCGCCCCCGCGACCCGCCCCTCATCCCCAGCGAGCCGGGCCGTCCCCGGCCCCGGCGCCCCCCGACGCGACATCGGCCAATACGCCGCCGCTACCCTCCTGCAATCTCTTGCGAACCCTTCGCAAATAGCCGGCATGTCGCCGCAACCGACGATGCGAGCCGAAGCCGAGTTCGAGCGTAACGGCTACCTGCCGAACATCGTCTTTCCGACGGCCATGCTACATCGCGGCGCGAATGTCGACGTTTACTACGGAGCCGCCGATACCGCCACGGGCGTAACCCGCTACTCGCTCGACGATCTCCTGCAGAGCTGTAGCCGGGGTCTGTGACGCCGGAGGCCCGCAATAAAAAGCCGGCCTCACAGAGGCCGGCTACCGTACATAAATGAGCGGCTAGGTTTCTAGCTTGAAAATTCGCTCGTAAACGCGCTCGTATCCCTGGACCATCGTTTCGACGGAAAAACGCTCGACGACGCGCCGTCGGCACGCTTCGCGGTCGATTTCGTCAACCCGCTCCACCGCACGGGCTGCCGCTTCAATGTCGCCGACTAGGAAACCAGTCTCACCGTCCGCAATCACCTCTCGGCATGAGCCCAGGTCCATGGCGATGACCGGCACGCCCGCGGAGTTCGCCTCCGCCAGCACCAGTCCGAATCGTTCGGGAATTGTGTTGAGGTGTAGCACGGCGGCCGCGCGGGCCAGCAGCGCGTTCTTTCCCGCCACGTCGACCGGACCGATGTACGTCACGCGATCGTCGTCGATGTGCGGCTCGACCTCACGACGGAAGTAACCCTCGTCCTGCACGATGCCGGCAATGACTAACCGTCGCCCAGTGCGACGAGCGACCTCGATCGCCAGATGAACGCCTTTGTCGGGATGAATGCGACCCAAGAACACCAGGTCCTCGCCGCTGCGCTGCGCCGGCGGGTACAGCGAGAGATCGATCCCGTTGTACACCGTCGCCAGGTACGCCAGGTCCGGATGCCGATCCGCGTCGCTGATCGAAACGAAGTACCCGTCGCGATACTTCTGGTAGACCGGCAGAATCTGCGGGGAAGAGAAGCCGTGGATCGTCGTCAACACCGGCGTCCGCACGAGCCGCGAGTAACTCAGCGCCATAAAGTCGTAGTGGCTGTGAATCAGGTCGAACTCGTCGGCGTGCTCGAACGCCTCGGAGATGTGCAGATACTCGGCCACCTTGGGATCGACGCCGCGGTCCTCCTCGTACCCGCGATCGATCACTGCGTGCAGGCGGGCGCCGGTGAGGGAATCCTTCGTCGCAAATAGCGTGACGTCCCAGCCGCGGGCCACCAGTCCCTCGGCAATATTGCTGGCCACGGTCTCCCACGCCCCATACTGCCGGGGCGGCGTTCGCCAAGCTATGGGGGAGAGGATCGCGATTTTCTTGTCGTGAGCCATCGGTTTGCTTCGACTAGCGCCGGTTTAAAATCTTGTAGCCGGGGTCTGCGACTCCGGGGCGCCGGCCTCAAAGAGGCCAGCCACAAGCGTTTCCAAGGAGCGTTCAACCACAGCTTTGTAAGCCCTAGTTAATCAGTCGATCCAACACCCGTTCGACTGAAACGACGCCAAACCGCGTGGTCGTATCCGAAGTCGCGAACGGAATATAGAGCTGCTCGTTGTGAATCATCGCGCCGCAGGTGTACGCCACGTTCGGCACGTAGCCGTCCCGCTCCTTCTCGGTGGGCGTGATCAGCGGCTCCTCCAGCATGCCGATCACCTTGCGGGGATCGCCGAGATCCAGCAGCATGGCGCCGATGTAATACGTCCGCATCGGCCCGACGCCATGCGTCAGCAAGAGCCAGCCTTCGGGCGTTTCGATCGGCGATCCGCAATTGCCGATTTGTACGAACTCCCACGGCTGCTTAGGCGTTTGCAGCAGCTCGGCGGACTCCCAAAAATGCACGATATCGGAGTACATGATGTACAAATTCTCGCCGTCGTTCCGCGAGCAGACGACGTAATGTCCGTCGATCTTGCGCGGGAACAGCGCCAGGCCCTTGTTCTGCGCCTTCGCCCCGTTGAGCGTGTGAACGCCGATCTTCTGAAAGTCGGTGGTTTCGATCAGTTCGGGAAGAATCCGGTAACCGTCGTACGCGGTGCAGGTGCCGTAGTAGGTCACCGCGCCGTCGTCGTCGACGAACCGCACCAGGCGGAGGTCTTCAATGCCGCGACTCTCATTGCCGGTCTGCGGAAAGATCACCAGCTCCGACGCCTCCGCTTCCAGCGGAAGTTCCAACTGGTAGTTCGACCTCGCTAGCCAGCGAATCCCCTGCACCGATTCCTGCGACCGCAGCTTCTGCGGCTCCGCGTCTTGGGCGGCGGTGATGGCCCCTTCCAACTGCGCCATCGTGAACGACTCGTCCACGCGGCTCATCACCGATTCGATCGTCGGCAACGCCACCCGAATATCGCGCAATTTGCGGCGAAACAGTTCCCGGTCGTACCGCTTGTCCGGCATCACCTTGATCGAATGCGTAAACCGGCTCGGCGGATCCATCTGGATGCGGTGATCCGAATAGATCACGCCGGTGCGAAACACGATCGACGAGACATGTCCCTCGCCCGTCGCCCGCAGGCTCATCACGAACCGCACGGCGCCCTCGGGAAGATTCTGCTGGTTAAGATGCGGCACGATCGACGGATTGAACAGCGCCGCCGACTCGATCGAGTACTCCATCGTGAAGTACGAGCCGATGAGCAGCCGGCGGTTGGCGTCGGTCTCGCGCGGCGAGCCGATCAACGTGAGGGCATGCGCGTAATTCTGCTCGAGCAAACCGGTAATACTGACGTGCCGCGTGCGGAATCGCTGGAAGACCTCCTCGATCAGCCGGCCGACTTCATCGTCGGGAAGCTGTGCCACCCGCTCGACGACGTTATGAATGCGAATTTGGCCCCCGGGATCGAAAAACCGCGTGATGACCCGACGGTTGTCGCTAGCGAAGGTAACGGGCAGTCGCTTGACGACCAGCGGCCGGCGGCGGCTGGACTTTTTAGCTGCTGACATCGAGAGGGCCTTGCCATGGGTGGGGTCCGCCGTTTCACTGTGCGTGGAGCATGAAAGGTCGGTGTGCTCGCCCCAGTATATCGTAGAAAACGCTCGCCGCGCCCTAGGGCCGCTTCGACGCTATCGCCCCTGGGATTATTAGAGCGTTTTCCTGTTCGTCGAGCCTCGCAAGGGTACGGTAGCGCACGGCGATCGGGTATAATGCGTCAGACGGCAACTTCACTAACCAGACGTTCCCGCGTCAGCCCCGACCGCGATGTTACCTATACGCATCGCGGCTTCCTCGAACCACGAGAACCATTTTGGGGAAAAACCAAAATACCTACGAAAAGCATCGCCGCGAGGCGGAAAAACGTCGCAAAGCGGAAGATAAACGCCGCAATAAACGGCTGCCCAAAGAGCCGGCGGCCGCCCCCGATCCCGACCCCGATCTGCCGCCGCTTCCGCCCGCCGTGGCCGAGTAGCTCCGCTGCTGCCGCGGCCAAAAACTGTGGCTGGCCTCTGTGAGGCCGACTTGTCGTCGCGCAAACCCCGGGGTCGCAGACCCCGGCTACAGAAGGGCGGCTAAACGCCGCTCCTACCGCGAGCGACGTCCGCCGCGCTCATGATTCGCTCGGCATCGCCCCGATCCAGAACTCGGGACGCCACCGCCGCCACTGCGTCCAGTTCCTCGGCGACTTCCCGACCGAAGAGTTCTCCGCGCCCCACGGCGTCCGCAAGCCGCAGGCCGCTGGCCAGGAAACACGCATCCTGTTCCTTGCGGCAGGTGTGCCACTGCGAGGAACGATCGACCAACACCTGCCAACCGACGCCGTTGAGGTGGCGGACATTGTCGGGCGAGTCTTGTATGGGCATGGAGTTCCTGACTTCTGACGCGAATGAGTAACCGCAGTATAACGGCAATGTCCGGCGAAAGCGTGTGAACTTGGTCAATGACGACTTTCTGGTTCTTCCTGAAGCTTAAGGGGTACGACCCGCCGACGATGACTCGCGAGGGATTTTGGCCGAAGGCCATCGTTCACCGTAGCCTAGGGCATCGCCCTAGGACGGATGCGTCCGTAGCGTCCTTTGGCCGAAGGCCAAATTCACTTTTTGGAGCAGATCGCATGAATTTGGCCTTCGGCCAAAGCGTCTTCGAGCCCTACGGTTCCTAGGGCGTTGCCCTAGGCTACGATGACGTCAGGCCTTCGGCCTAAAGGAGCCATTAAATTCCCTGAAGAACCTTCAACGCACGTCGAGGTCAACTCCCCCGCAAGGGAGTTTCGGAGAAACTCCCCTACGTAGCGATTAAAGCCTGCTAAGATGAAGGCCGCGGTTCTTTGCGTTCTTCGTCTCTAACCGACGAACAGGATCTTAATTTTGCCACTCGCGCTCACGTCGCAGGAGATGGCCCTCGTCGGCGTCATCATCGTCGGATCGCTCATGGGGCTGGTCGCCTTGGCGGTCGTCCTCAACTTCGGCGGCCTTTGGCTGCGCGGGTATGCGTCCAACGCCGACGTTAGCTTCTTCGATCTGATCGGCATGAAGCTGCGGCAGGTCAACGCGGCGATGATCGTCGACGCCAAGGTGATGGCCGCCCAGGCCGGCGTCGGCGCCGACCCGAGCACCGGCATCACCACCCGCCGGCTCGAAGCCCATTTCCTCGCCGGCGGCGACGTGCCCGGCGTGATCCAGGCGATCATCATCGCCCAGCGGGCCGATATGGACCTCGACTTCGACCGCGCCGCCGCCATCGACCTGGCCGGCCGCGACGTGCTCGACGCCGTCCGCACTAGCGTGTATCCCAAAGTCATCGACTGCCCCGATCCGAACAAGTCCGAAGCGACGACCCTCAGCGCGGTCGCCCGCAACGGCGTGGAGCTGCGCGTTCGCGCTCGCGTGACCGTTCGCACGAACCTCGCCCAGCTCATCGGCGGGGCTACCGAGGAAACCATCATCGCCCGCGTCGGCGAAGGCATCATCACCTCCATCGGCTCGTCGCCCGACCACCTCGCGGTGATGGAGAATCCCAACCGCATTTCCAAAGCCGTCCTCGAACGCGGTCTCGACGCACACACGGCGTTTGAAATCGTCTCGATCGACATCGCCGATATCGACGTGGGCGAGAACATCGGCGCCCGCCTGCAAGCGGACCAGGCCGACGCCGACACGCGCAAAGCCCAGGCCTTGGCCGAGCAGCGCCGCGCCGACGCCGTCGCCCTGCAGCAGGAAATGAAAGCCCGCGTCGCCCAGAACCGAGCCGCCGTCTTTTTGGCTCGCGCCGAAGTGCCGCGCGCGATGGGCGATGCCTTCCGCGCAGGCAACCTCGTCACCGCGAAACGCAACGGGACGGTTAAAAAACTGTAGCTGGCCTCTAGGAGGCAGGCTCGTCCAGTTGTAGCCGGTGCTCTTCGAGGCCGGCTCTTCGTCTGAGCGTCCGGGGTCACAGACCCCGGCTACAGAGTCGACTCGTAACAACCCCTCCAAAAATCCGCTCCCTTTGATGACCCGCATTCTCGGGTCTCAACTAGGAGCACGTCATGCGTTGGGTTCTTTGGATTTTGACCGGAATTGGTCTGTTGCTCGCCATCATTCTGGGCGCCTGCATCCTCGGCCTGGCCAGGCTCAATCCGTGGCTCACCAAGCGACTAGCCGGCAGCGCCCTGGCGGCCGGACTGCTCATGCTCGTTTGCGAAACGGCCCTCCTAGCGTGGCAACCGCGCCGAGATTGAACTGCGGCCTGCGGTCTGCGAGGATGGCAGCCTTATCGACTCGACGAATTCTCGAACTCGACTGATGACGGCTGCACCCAAACCGGAAAAAGTGATCGTCGGCTGGCGCGAATGGATCGCGCTGCCCGGCCTTGGCATCTCGGCCATCAAGGCGAAGATCGACACCGGCGCGAGGTCGTCGTCGCTGCACGCGTTCGACGTCGAAACCTTCCAGCGCGAAGGCCTCCCCTGGGTCCGATTCGTCGTACACCCTTTGCAGCGCGACAGCGAGACGACCCTGCACGCCGAAGCCCCGGTCCACGAGTTTAGGCACGTTCGCAGTTCCAGCGGGCACACCACCTACCGGCCGGTGATCCTCGTGGAAATCGAACTTGACAAGCGGCGCTGGGCGATCGATCTGACGCTCGCCTCCCGCGACGAAATGGGATTCCGCATGCTGCTGGGCCGCGAGGCGGTTCGCCGGAAGTTCGTCGTCGACCCCGGTCGATCCTACCTTGCGAGCGAGCGGCCCGTCTCCAAGACACCTGTGAAGAAGCGCATCAAACGAAGAAAGCGGAGACCCGAATGAGAATTGCGATCCTTTCGCGGCGGCCGTCGCTGTACTCGACGCAGCGCCTGAAGGAGGCCGGCAAAAATCGCGGCCACGAGATGAGCGTCGTCGACTACCTCCGCTGCTACATGGACATCACCTCGCGGCGGCCGCAGGTAATTTACCAGGGCGAGCCGCTCAAAGTCGACGCCATCATTCCGCGTATCGGCGCCTCGAACACCTTCTACGGCACGGCCGTGGTGCGGCAGTTCGAGATGATGGGCGTGTTCGTCGCCAACGAATCGCAAGCGATTAGCCGCTCGCGCGACAAGTTGCGCAGCCTGCAGCTCTTGGCGCGCGACGGCGTCGGCCTGCCGGTCACCGGCTGCGCGCATTCCACGAAAGACATCGACGGCGTCATCAGCCTCGCCGGCGGCACGCCGTTGGTGGTGAAGTTGATCGAAGGCACGCAAGGCGTCGGCGTGATTCTGGCGGAGACGAAGAAGGCGGCCCAGGCGGTGATCGAGGCCTTCCGCGGGCTCGACGCCAACATCCTCGTGCAAGAATTCATCAAGGAAGCCGGCGGCGCCGACGTGCGGTGCTTCGTCGTCGGCGGCCGCGTGGTCGCCACCATGAAACGGCAAGCGGGGCCGGGCGAATTTCGCTCGAATCTCCATCGCGGCGGCACGGCCGAGAAAATTAAAATCTCGCCCGAGGAACGCTCGACCGCCGTCCGCGCAGCGCGCACCATGGGCCTGAACATCTCCGGCGTCGACGTGCTGCGCTCCAATCACGGCGCCGTCGTGATGGAAGTCAACTCGTCGCCAGGGCTGGAAGGCATTGAGAAAGCAACCGGCGTCGACGTGGCGGCCAAAATCATCGAGTTCATCGAAAAAACCGCGAAGGCGGGAAAGCAACCGGATAAAGGAAAAGGATAGGAAGGGCGAGAGTCAAGGGTCGAGGGTCTAGAGCCGGAGAACACGGAGGTTTCATTCGTCTGGCTCTCGACCTTAGACTCTCCTCCCTCGACCCTATGCCGTGACCAAACCCCGCAATCAACCCATTGAAATCGCCGGCGTCTTCGTCAATCCTGGCGAGCGGCGACGCATTGAAATGCCCGTCGCCAAGTTGCCGACCGGCACGGGGCTGTTGCTGCCGATCATGGTCATCAACGGCGCAAAGCCCGGCCCCACGGTGTGGATCAGCGCCGCCGTCCACGGCGATGAAGTCAACGGCGTCGAGATCATCGGCCGCGTACTCGAAAAAATCGACGCCCGCGAGTTGGCCGGCTGCCTCATCGCCGTGCCGATCGTGAACGTGTTCGGCTTCAATATGCAGTCGCGGTACTTGCCCGACCGCCGCGATCTCAATCGGTCGTTCCCAGGTTTCGAGCAAGGGTCGGTCGCCGGGCAGTTGGCGTACCTGTTCATGCAGGAGGTGGTGCTCAAGTGCCAGTACGGCATCGACCTGCACACCGGCTCGAACCACCGCACGAACCTGCCGCAGATTCGCGCCAATTTGCACGACGAGGAGACGAAGGTTCTTGCCGAAGCCTTTGGGGCGCCAGTCATCATGCATGCGGGAGCGATCGACGGCTCGCTCCGCAAGGCGGCGACGGACGCGGGAATTCGCACCATCGTTTACGAAGCCGGCGAGCCGCTGCGGTTCGACGACGCCGCGATCCAGCTCGGCCGCGACGGCGTGCTGCGCGTGTTGCACACGCTAAAAATGCGTTCAACCCGACCGCGGCTGAAAGGGCCGCACTCGGCGCTCATCGCCAAGACGACCTGGGTTCGCGCCTTCAACAGCGGCATCTTGCGGCTCGACGTAAAGCTGGGCGCCAAGCTGTCCGCCGGCCAGCAAATCGGCCTCGTGGCCGACGCCTTCGGCGACGACGCGGCGCCGCTGTTGGCGCCGGAAGACGGCCTCGTCATCGGCCACACAAATAACCCGTTGGTGCAACAGGGCGAAGCGGTCGTCCACCTCGCCGCGATGGCGCCCGAGGGAACTGAAGCGACGCTGCCGGAAGTCGACCCGGAAGCGAGACCCGTTGCGGAGCCGTGAACATCATTTAGCCCCCGGTCACAGACCGGGGGCTAATTGTTCGTCAGCGCCTTCACCGCCCCGGTTGAGATTCCGCCGTCCACGAGCAACGTTTGCCCGGTCACGTATGCGCTGGCATCGGAAGCCAAGAACACCACCGCGCCTTCCAGATCGCTCGGCTGCCCAGGCCGCTTCAGCGGAATGCGATCGGTGAGATATTCGACCCAGCCCTCGTGCTCGTACAACGCCTTGTTCTGCTCCGTCTTGAACCACCCCGGCGCCAGGCAGTTGACCGTCACGCCGTGCGGGCCCCAGTCGTCGGCAAGGCTCATCGTGAGCTGCTTGACCCCGCCGCGGCTGGCGCCATACGGCCCCAGACCCGCGTAGCCGCACACCGAGGTCACCGATCCGAGGTTGATGATCCGCCCGTAGCGGCGCTCGACCATGTGCCGGGCGATCCCCTGAGCGATGAAGAACGTGCCGCGGAGATTCGTGTCGAGGATCGTGTTCCAATCGTCCCACGTCACCTCCAGCGCGGGCTTACGGATATTGCAGCCGGCGTTGTTCACGAGGATGTCGATCTTCTCGCAAGCCTCCAGCGCCGCCGCGCACATTCGCTCGATGCTGCCTTGATTGCGAACGTCGAGTTCCAGCGGCACGATGCGGCGGCCGAGTTCTTCGATCTCGCGGCAGAACGGGGCGAGCGCATCGACGTCGCGACTCGTGACCACGAGATCGGCCCCCGCGTGGGCGAGCGCCCGACCGAAGATTTGCCCTAAGCCGCGGCTGGCCCCAGTGACGATCGCGGTTCTGCCCGAAAGATCAAAGTTGGCGGCCACAAAAAATCCCTCGGTGAAGTTACCCAATTAGCCCCCGGTCACCGACCGGGGGTTATTTCGGCGTGACCACAACTTTCATAAGACCCGGTTCCCGCGCATAGAGCCGTTCGAACCAACGCGGGGCGTCCTCCAACGACGCCATCGCGCTGATGAGCGGCCTCACATCGACCGCACCGCTGGCCATCAGTTCGATGCACTCGGGATACTCTCCGCTGGAAGAACAGGAGCCGTAGAGCGTCAGCTCGCGGGTGACGACCGCTTGCAGCGGAATCTCAACGCTGGGCGCAATGTTGCCCACGAGTGTGACAGCGCCGCCCTTACGCACGCAGTCGATCGCCGTTTTCACTGTCGCGGTCGTTCCGACGACTTCCCAGACGGCTGCCGCGCCGCGTCCGCCGGAAAGCTCCAAAACCTGCGCGATCGCATCGCCATTTTTCGCGTCGATCGCGTCCGTGGCGCCCAGTTTCTTCGCCAGCGATAGGCGATCGTCGTCGACGTCCACCGCCACCAGTCGGCGGCAGCCCGCGTGGCGAAGCACTTGAATGACGAGCAACCCGATCATGCCGCTGCCGACGACCACCACATCGTCGTCGGGCTTCGGCGGCGAACGCTTCACCGCATGAACGGCAATGCTCACCGCCTCGATGAGCGCCGCGTGCTCCAGCGGCAGCTCATCCGGCAGGCGGTAAAGAATATGCGCCGGCACGGCCACATATTCCGCAAACGCCCCGTGCCGGCGATAGTCGCCGCACGACACGCCCAGCACCTGGCGGTTGTCGCACAGATTCACTCGGCCCGCACGGCAATAGCCGCACTGGCCGCAGTACACGGTCGAATCGAACGTCACGCGGCTGCCCGCCTCGAAGCCTCGAACCGCCTCGCCGACGGTCTCAATCACGCCCGCGGCTTCATGGCCCATCACCAGCGGCGGAATGCGCCGGCCCGTCGAGCCGTCGTACCCATGCACGTCGCTCCCGCAAATGCCGCACGCCGCCACGCGGATGAGCACCTCGTGCGGCGTAATTTCCGGAATCGGAAAATCGACGACTTCAAGCTGGCGATACTCTTTGAGCAGCAGGGCTTTCATGGGTGAAATTGCTCAGTTCAAAAGCCGGCGCCCCGCGTCTTCAGCTTCACGCGGCACAAGTACATGTGGCTCGTCATGTAAAGCGTGCCGCCGTCGTCGCCGAACGCACAATTGGAAATCAGCTCGCCGGTCGAAATCGTGCCAAGGTGCTTTCCTTCCGGCGTGATCACCAGCACGCCCCCGGGGCCGGTGGCCAGCAGGTTGCCGTGTTGGTCCACCTTGAATCCGTCCGGCGCACCTTTCTTTCCTTGCGTTACCAGCTCCTTGGCGTTGAACAGGATACGCCCCGGGCCCAGCGAACCGTCGCCTTGCACGTCGAACGCGCGCCACACGGGCACGTTGCTGTCCGATTGGCCGATGTACAGAATCTTCTGATCGGGCGAAAACGCCAGCCCGTTAGGTTTTGTCATCTCACGGGTCGCCAGCGTCACCGCGCCGTCGGGCGCCACGCGGTAGACGCCGTTGAAGTCGATGTCGCGCGTCGTGGTGTCGCCGCCTTTCTCAAGCCCGTACGGCGGGTCCGTAAAATACGCGGCGCCGCCGTCGTGGACGACCACGTCGTTGGGACTGTTGAACCGCTTGCCCTCCCAGCGATCGGCCCAGGTCTGGTACTTCGGTTCGGGCTGCTCGCCGGCCTTGAGCGGTAGAGCCAGTCGTGCCAATCGCCGATCGCCGTGTTGGCAGAGCACCAGCCGGCCATCGACGCCAAAGGTCAGCCCGTTCGAACCCTGCTCGTCGACTTCCGCCGCCGGCTCTTGGCCATGCAGCGCCCCGGCACGCGGTCCGGGCCCCGTGTATCCGGACGGGTTAAGAAACTCAGTCAGTCCGTCGGTCGCGTTCCAGCGGAAGACGGTGTTGCGCGGAATATCGGAGAACAGCAAACTGGCGCCCTCCTTCCACCACACCGGCCCTTCGCTCCACAGCAGGCCCTCGGCAAGCACCTCGATCTTGGCGTCGGGGTCGACGATCGCGTCGAGCGCGGGGTCGAGTCGTTCGATCTGTCCGATCGTTCGCGGCGGTACGGCCATCGGTGCAGCTCCATCGGCGGGGGCGGGCAGCGCCGTCGTCAGCAGAACGGCGGCAATCGCTAGGGCGGACGTGAGATATCGTGACATATTCATAGCCTGGTAACGAGGGGAGCGGCAGGCGTGAAGGATTTCCGAACTCCCCCATTTCTGCCGGTGAGAAGCTAGTCTACCAGGGACGAATCACGCTTGCATCTTCGCTTGCCGCCCCGTCCTTGAAGAACCCCTCTGGAAAGGATATGATAAACGACCTGACGCGGGGTGGAGCAGCCAGGTAGCTCGCGAGGCTCATAACCTCGAGGTCGTCGGTTCGAATCCGGCCCCCGCCACTTCCGGTAGTTGCAGGTCATCGCAGCTACTCGCTAACCCCTGCAAAACAGGGGTTTTTTCTTGCGCTGCCAGCGCCGCTTGCGGCTCCCCGAACATCGCGTTAGCAGAGTTCTAACACCGCACTGGCACGCCAGCCG
>JBGSYU010000637.1:0-5827 GCA_041750715.1 Lacipirellula sp. | reverse complement strand
GCGACCGCACGAGCGACGCCGGACCGGTATGACGTCGTCCCGCTCGAAAACCCCCCGGCGCTCCCGGCGACCGAGCACCTCGACCTGCAAGACGTCCGCAACTCGCTAAAAAGTCTCGTGTGGCGCGCCGCCGGCGTGCGGCGGACCGCGGAAGGTTTGCAGAATGCCGCCCGCACTATCGACCAGTGGCAACGCTACGCCCTGGCGCAGCAATTCGCCGACCCGGCGGGTTGGGAACTGCAAAACATGCTCACCGTCGCCCGGGTGCTCATCGGCGCTGCGCTACGGCGTGAAGAATCCCGCGGCGTGCATCTGCGGAGCGATTTTCCGGAGCAGGATGATCGGCACTGGCAGGTTCGCTTATCGGACAAGCGAAGCGCGTAGCCGATTATCCAAAGATGTCGGCGATGCGGATGCTTAGGTCAGGACATGCCATGGGCGAGACCGTCTGATCGCCAGCGATCGTTTGCTCGCTGCGATAGGCGGCTCCGTCGGGATCGCGAAACACGGTGAGCGTTCGCCGTTCTAGGTCCACGATCCAATACTCGGCAATCCCAGCCGCCGCGTAAATCGGCAGTTTGACGTGTCGATCTTTCTTGTACGACGATGCAGCGGCTTCGACGATCAGCGCAATGTCTTCGGCACGCGCATGCGATTTATGGTAACCCTCGGGTTTGCGTCGAAGCAGCGCCAAGTCAGGATCGAAGACGTTGCCCTCCGCGATCGCAATCGTGCCCTGGATGGCTAACACAAACCGATCGAGAACTTTCGCAAAACGATCGGTCAGTGCGTACAACGATCCAACGTGATCTGTTCCTGCGGGAGCCATGGGCGTAATCACTCCTCCAATCAACTCGACTTTTTCGTCGTCCAGAATCCCCGCGTCGATCATTCGCAGGTATTGGTCGGTCGATAGCGGGCTTACCGGCAGGGTAATCGGCCCGACTCCCGGCGGGCCAACGTAGGTGGAGTAGGCAATGCTCATGCGGCTGATTATAGAGGATGATCGGCACGGCTACCAATTCGAACCGGTGGACTCTTTTTTGGCGCCGGGCGACGAACCCCTCGCCGCCCGCCCTCGTAGCCCTGGTATGGACAGGCGAAAACTGCCGGGTTAGGCTTTTAAGCCTACCCTTGGCATCCCGCGATGGCAGTCCGGCTCTGCCGTGCGGGCGCTTCGCCGCAAAGGCTGTTGCGACAGCACTTTACTGCGAAGGCGGTTTCTCTCCGCCAGCCCGGCGACCCGTCGCGCTCCCGAACCGTTTGCACGGAGCTTTGCACCGTATGAATACAATGCCCACCGATCGTCCCCGCATTGCCGAGTACCAGGGCGGCGACGTCGCCAACGGCACGATGATCGAGGCTGTCGGCCTCACGAAATACTCCGGCCACTTCGCCGCCTGCCGCGACGTGACGTTTTCGATCAACAAGGGCGAGGTCGCCGCCTTCCTCGGCCCAAACGGCGCCGGCAAGAGCACCACGATGAAGCTGCTCACCGGCTACCTGGCCCCCTCGGCCGGCACGGCCAAGATCGCCGGGTTCAACATGTCGACCGAGCGGCTCCTCGGCGCCGAGCAGCTCGGCTACCTGCCGGAAAACGGCCCGCTCTACCCCGACATGTCGCCGCGAAGTTTGCTCACGTTCTTTGGCAACGCCCGGGGGCTGGGCGGGATGGAGCTTCGCCGACGGATCGAAGCGGTCATCACGATCTGCCACTTGGAAGCGGTCGTCGGCAAGCCGATCGGCAAGCTCTCGAAGGGTTATCGACAGCGCGTCGGCATGGCTCAAGCGCTGCTGCATAATCCGGACGTGCTGATTCTCGACGAACCGACGGCGGGCCTCGACCCCAACCAAATTCGCGAAGTCCGCCGCCTCATCCGCGAGCTTGGCGAGACGAAAACCATTCTGCTCTCGACCCATATCCTGCAAGAAGTCGAAGCGATGTGCAATCGAGTGCTGTTCATCAACGAAGGCCGCCTGGTGTTCGACGGCACGCCGCACGAGCTGGCCGCCGACCAACGCGACCTCGACGAGCGCTTTCATGAACTGTCTAAAGGCGCCCACCTCACCTGAGACCGTCATTTAGCCCCCGGTCAGTGACCGGGGGCTAAGTGGATGGCACGACAAGGCATTTGGGATGTTAAGTATGAAGTTGAACGTTCTCAAAGCGATCTTCAAGCGCGACTTCGTCAGTTACTTTTCCAACCCCACCGGGTACGTCTTCATCTGCGTGTTCGTGGTGCTGAGCGCGCTCGCCACCTTCTGGCCGCCCGAGTTTTTCTCGAACAACCTGGCGAACCTCGATCAGCTTAGCCGCTGGTTGCCGTTCATCATGCTGGTGTTCATCCCGGCGATTACGATGAGCGCCTGGGCCGAGGAGCGCCGGCAAGGCACCGACGAACTGCTGCTAACGATCCCGGCCAGCGATTTCGACGTCGTGCTCGGCAAATACCTCGCCGGCGTCGCCATCTTTACCGTGTCGCTGGCGTTCTCGGCGATCTCTATCTTTACCGTGTTCAAGTACGGCCTCGGCGACCCCGATCCGGGTCTCTTCGCCAGCACCTACATCGGCTACTGGTTCATCGGCATCGCGATGATCGCGATCGGCTTGGTCGCGTCGTTTCTCACGTCGAATCTCACCGTCGGCTTCATTCTCGGCACGCTGTTTAACATGCCGCTCGCCCTGTTCGGCGTGGCCGACTGGTTCGTGAAAGACCCCGCGTCCGCAGAACGCATCCGCCGCTGGAGCGCCGTGTATCAATTCGGCGATTTCGAACGCGGCGTCCTCAGCCTTGGCGGCATGACCTATTTCGTCTCGATCGCGGCGGTCATGCTGTACGTCAGCATGATCCTCATCGGCCGCCGGCACTGGCAGGCCCGCGAAGACGGCAACCTCATGCTCGCGCACTATCTCGCCCGCGGCCTGGCGCTGCTGGCGCTCGTCGTCGGCTTGACCGTCATCGTGCAGAGTCGCAATTCCTTGCGGGCCGACGTCAGCAGCGAAAAGCTCAGCTCCCTCTCGCCCGACACGGTCAAGCTCCTCAAAGGCCTACGCGACAACAAGGACGTGAAGTCGATCAAAATCGACGCCTACGTCAGTCCGAACGTGCCCACCGAGTACGTGGCCGTCAAGCTGAACCTCAAGAGCACGCTCGAGGAGTTCCGCGCCCTGGGCGGCGGCAAGATCGAAGTGGCGATGCACGAAATCCCCAACTTCGGCAAAGAGGCCGAGTTGGCCGAGAAGAACTTCGGCATCACGCCGCAAGAGCAGATCGTCCTCACCGCCGGCCAGCCCGTGCGCGAAGAGCTGTTCATGGGCGTGGCCGTCACCTCGGGACTCGATAAAGTGGTGACGCCCTTCCTCAACAAGGGCATCCCCGTCGAGTACGAGCTCATCCGCTCGATTATGACCGTCGCCGACAAGCGCCGGCCCAAAATCGGCATCGTCGACGGCACCGGCGTCATCATGCGGCCCGACGGGTCGCAAAACGGCGAGTGGCCACTGATCACCGAGCTCCGCAAGCAGTACGACGTCTCCGCCGTCGACGCCGCCCAAGCCATCGGCGGCAGTTACGACGCGCTCCTGGCGATTCAACCCTCGTCGCTCAATCCCGACGCGTTCGACCACTTCGTCGACGCCGTTCGCTCCGGCATGCCCACGGCGGTGCTGGAAGATCCGTTCCCCACCTTTTTCCCGTCGCAAATCCCCGGCACCGGCGAGCCCAAAATGCCAGACATGGGCGGCATGGGCATGTTCGGCGGCGGCCAACCCGAGCCGACCGGCGACATCGAGCAGCTTTGGAAACTGCTGGGCATTCGCGTCAACCCGGCCGAGGTCGTTTGGCAAAACTACACGCCCGAAAAAAGCGTTCGCACGATGCAAGACGCCCAGTGGGTGTTCATCGACCGCATGAACGGCTCGCCGGCGCCGTTCAACGAGGAGCTGGCCATCTCCAGCGGGCTGAATCAACTGCTGCTGCTGTATCCCGGTTCGATCACCCGAGTCGACGACTCGAATCTTAAGTTCGAGCAAATTCTCGCCACCGGCGCCGGCAACTCGGGCACGATCCCCCGCAGCGCGTTGCAGCGGTACTCGCAGCAGCGCGCGGACATGGAACCCGACCCCTCGCTGCGCGACCGCACCAGGGACAGCTACATCGTGGCCGCACGAATCCGCGGGCCGGCGCCGGTAGACGACGCCGCGCTCGCCGCCCCGCTGAAAGAAGGCGTCGACCCCGCCGATGCGCCGGAGAACGCCGAAGCCGACGCCAAGAAGCCTGCGACAAAGGACATGAACGTGATCGTCGTAACCGACATCGACTGGGTCATACCCGACTTCTTCTCCATCCGCGAACGGGGCGACCGGCAGTTTCTGCCCGTCACTCAGAACGTGACGTTCATCCTGAACATCATCGACGACCTCGCCGGCGTCGATCGGTTCCTCGACATTCGCAAACGCGCCCGCATCCACCGCACGCTGGCCAAGATCGACGAAGCGACCGCCGACAGCCGCAAACAGTCTGACGACGACGAAAAGAAGTTCCTCGAAGACATCAACGCCGAGCTAGACGCCGCCCGCAAGGCGATGGAGGAGAAGGTCGCGCAGGTCGAGAGCCGAACCGACTTAACGGAAAACCAGAAGCAGGTGCTGCTCATCCAGGTGCAAAACCGGGAGCAAGCCCGCTTGAGCGGCGTGGTCGAAGCACGCGCGGCGGAGCAGGAGAACCGCCTTAAGGAAATCCACTACGAGCGCGATCAAAAGATTCGCGCCGTGCAGGACAAGTACAAAATGTTCGCCATCTTGATTCCGCCCATCCCCCCGCTGCTCCTGGCGCTGGCCGTGTTCTTCCGCCGTCGCGAGCTAGAACGCCAGGGCGTAGCGCGGGAGAGAATGAGATAGTGAGATGGCTAGCGGCCGGCGGCTCGCGGCTGGCGGCCAGACGCGCCGCTGAACTTCTGGCCGCTAGCCGCAAGCCGCAAGCCGCAAGCTGACAGCCCCTCCGGAGCTTTCCATGTCCGAATCCACAAAAACCATCGCCTTCCTCGTCCTCGGAGCCTTCGTCTTGGCGGCGGCCTACTTCATCGACCGGCCCACCCGCGCGGTGGACGTCGGATCGCTGGTCGGCGGCATGCTCAATACCGATTTTGAAGTCGATCAGCCCAAACGGCTGCGAATCATCAAGTTCGACCGCGACACCGCCTCCACGCGGCAGTTTGAAGTCGCCGCGCTCGACGAGGGTTGGAGCATCCCCTCGAAGCAAGGCTACCCGGCCGACGCCGCCGAGCAGATGGCCGCCGCGGCGAACGCGCTGATCGATCGCAAAATCTTGCGCGTCGCCGCGGAGACGGCCGACGTTCACGAAGCGTTCGGCGTCGTCGATCCGCAGGCGAAGAAGCTCGATTCCAAAAGCGAGGGCGTCGGCACCCGAGTCATCATGACCGACGGCGACGACAATCAGCTCGTCGACATGATCGTCGGTAAGCGCGTCAAGGGTTCCGAAGGTCAGCGCTACGTTCGCAAGACCAACCAAGACGTGGTTTACGTCGTGGAGCTCGACCCCGCGAGCCTCTCGACCGATTTTAGTGACTGGATCGAGGACGACCTGCTCAAGATCAGTCCGTTCGACATACGCCAGGTGTTCATCAACGACTACTCCGCCGATCTCAGCTTCGGCATGACCGCCGACGGGCGAATCGCGCCGCAGGTCAATTGGGAACGTCGCGGCGAGATTAACCTGGGCTACGACAACGACGACGCGAAGTGGACGCTCGCCGATCTGAAAAAGTACGACCGGAAGACTAAGGAGATGGTCCCCGACGCCCTCGC
>JBGSYU010000636.1:0-1811 GCA_041750715.1 Lacipirellula sp. | reverse complement strand
GTTCGCGCCAGCGGCGGTGAAGCCACCAGTATTGGCCAGGGGCTTCGCGGATGAGCTGTTCCAGGCAGCGGGTGTACCACTGGGTGAGCAGCGGCACCGAGCCGTGCGCGAACTTCGGGTCGGCCGGGTCGACCAGGTCGGCGACGCGCATTTCGAAATGCATCGGAGCGCCCATGCGGAACACGCAACCCGTGGCGGTCGGGGCATTGCCGCCCAGGGTGAACAGGGCGACTGCCTTGTGCGTCGAAGCCGGGCGGCCGAAAAAGTCGACCCAACAGGCGCCTTCGCCGGCGTGCTGATCGCCCAGCAGCACCAACGTGCCGCCGCTACGGAGCAGTTCGGCGATCTGCTCGCCGCTGCCCTGCTTAGGGAGCATGTACTGGCCGGTGGCGGCGCGGAAGTCGTTGACCCAGCGATCGAGATACGGATTGTCGAGCTTGCGGGCGATGGTGTGCGTCGGGAAGCCGTGCAGGCCGAGCAGGTAGCCGCCCATCTCGAAGTTGCCGAGGTGGCCGGAAATGATGACGACGGGCCGGCGGTCGAGAAAGCGGCGGACCATCATCGCCATCTGCGGCATGCTAAGGTGCTGGCGCCAGTTCGAACGATGTATCTTCCGCGGAGCGTGGGCGATTTCGCAAACCATCAGCAGCAGGTGCTCCCACATGGCCAGCGCGATCGCTTGACGCTCTGGCGGCGTGAGTTGCGGGAAGGCGATTCGCAGATTGTCTTTGACGAGGCGGCGGCGCATGCGCACGACGTACCACAGGACCCAAGCCAATCGGCGCGACCAGGCCTGGCACGTTTCGAGCGACGCCGCTTGGATGACGCAAACGGCGGTGCGGACCGCCATGTAGGCGGCGTAATCGAGAATCGGTTGCGTGCGGATCACTGAGTGTGGATCTTTTGAGGACAGACGTTTGGGCGGCGTATTTTGCACGATTTCGACGGGGCGACCTAGAGCGAAAAACGGGGGAGAGTTGCGGACATTTAGCCGCGGAGCATGCTCCGCGAGCCCCGCCGCGAGCGGCGGGGCTAAATGGTATCATGGTTCGGCGGCGGCGACGCCATACTTGGAACCCTTTTTCACGACAGGCGCCAATCTAAGGAATTGCGATGAGTCGCCTTCAACATGCGGCGGTGACGGGATTATCGCTATTGCTCGCGTCGCGCGCCGCCGCGCTCGATCCGGTCGTTTCGCCGCCGCCGGTGCAGATGCACGTGCCGGGGTTCACGGTGCGCGAGCTGCCGGTAAAGCTGTCGAACATCAACAACGTGCTGTACCGCGATGACGGCGTGCTGGTGGCGCTGGCGTATGACGGAAACATTTATTTGCTGCGCGACACCGATGGCGACGGGCTGGAGGACGAGGCCAAGCCGTTTTGGAAGAATGAAGGACAGTTGCGGGCGCCGATCGGCATGGCGCTCACCCCGCCGGAGTACGAGCACGGGCGCGGCGTGCTTGTGCCGTCGAAAGGGAAATGCTCGCTGATCGTCGACGTGGATGGGGACGACGTCGCCGATAAGGAAGTGGTCGTCGCGACGGGGTGGCCGGAACTACCCGTGAACGTCGACGCACTCGGCGCGGCGTTCGATCCGCAGGATCACGCGATTCACTTCGGACTGGGGACGACCAACTTCACCAATGGCCATTTGGTCGACGAGAGCGGCGTCGGCCATTACGACCTCGAGGGCGAGCATGGCACCATCATGCGGATCGCACCCGATCTGAAGTCGCGAGAGATCGTCGCCACGGGCATTCGGTTCCCGGTCGGCATTCGCTTCAACAAAGACGGCGAGCTTTTCTGCACGGA
>JBGSYU010000635.1:0-2277 GCA_041750715.1 Lacipirellula sp. | reverse complement strand
GTTGCTGGCGCCGTGCGTCGCACGGGCCGACGTCACCGGCGAGGGCGACGTCTCGCCCCTGGGCCCCACGGACCTCCCGCTCGATGGCGGCATCGTCGACGGCGACATCATCGTGGGCGGCACGCTCGCGCCGCCGCTGGGAACCATTCCCGTCGGGCGGCTCGTCGTCGATGTGCCGGCGTTTACGGAGCCGTTGGTCTCCAACAACGGCTTCATCGGCAACACCATCGGCAGCGTCGGCGAAGCTACGATAACCGGGTTCTTTTCAGAATGGCAGCTTAACGATACGCTCGTCGTCGGTCGCCTTGGGCAGGGTTACCTCAACGTGACGGGAACCGCCTTTGTCACCACCGCCGTGCTGGTTCCGGGCGCCGAGAACCCGGGCGACGACGACTTCGATTTTATCGTGGGCGAGTTCGAAGGATCGCAGGGATTTGTAACGGTCGATGGATTCGCCTCCACGTTGCGTAACGACAATCTTTCGGTCGGCCATCGCGGCCAGGGTCGAATCGACATGACCAATCGCGCGGTGATGACGACCCGCATCGAGGCGTCGGTCGGTTCGGTGCTCGACCTGACTGGCGGCGATGATGCGATCGGCGCCGGCTACGTGCTACTCGATGGCCGCGGGACGCGCTGGAACATCGGCATCGACGCGGCGATCGCCCCGGGAAATCCGGCGCCCGATATGTTCGACGGCGTATTGTATGTCGGGCGTGAGGGTCGCGGAACCGTCGAGATTCGCAACCAGGCGATCGTCGTGGTCGAGACCGACACGATCCTCGGCGAGCTCGTCGATTCGTTCGGCAAGGTGATCGTCACCGGCACGGGTTCGCAGCTACTCACCCGCGAAGACCTGTTCGTCGGCAATGCCGCTGGAATCTCGGTGGGCGAACTGCACCTGGGGCCGTTGGGCGAGGCCCGCACCATCGGCAACGGCGCCAACGGCGGGACGTTCGTGGGAGCGCTGGGGCTGGTGGAAATGACCGGCGGAACACTTTTTTCGCCGAACGTGACCAACAACGGGTTGATTCGCGGCTACGGACGGGTGGAGAGCGCCGCGGTGGTGAACAACGGCGAAATTCGCAACTCGGTGGTCGCGAACCAGCTGCGGGAACGGCTGCTGCTGACCGGCGCCGTCGCCAATACTGCCAACATCGAGTCGATCGGCGGCGAGATCGAATTTTTGGGAGCGGTGGCGAACGCGGGCCCCGACGCGCAGGTGGTGGCGATCGACGCGATTCTGCGATTCGGCGGCGGCGTGATTAACTCGGACGGGGCGCGCATCTTTCTGGAGAACACGCTCATTTTCGTGCCGGCCGGCCAGTCGTTCGCGAGCGCAGGAACCCTTTCGCTGTGGGCTGGCGAGTCGACGTTGGTCGGCGATCTTGAATTGGCGTCCAGCAATTTGCTCAACGTCGAGCTGGGCAATCCTTACAGTCGTCTTGAAGTGGTAGGCGACGCATCGCTCGGCGGTTCTGTGAATATTTCGCTGGCGGACGACTATCTGCCGCAGATCGGCGATTCGTTTGAGATCATCGACGCACAGTCGCGCGCCGGCACGTTCGCCACCGTCGGCGGCGGTGGGGCCGGCGCTGGGTTCTGGCAGGCGTCTTACACGGCCAGCAGCGCGATTCTTAGCTATGTGAGCGACCTGGCCAATACGCTGATGTCCGACTTCGACCGCAATGGCTTCGTCGACGGCGCCGACCTCGCCATCCTGCGGATGAACTTCGGCCTTGCGCCAGCGACCCAGGCGGACGGCGACGCCAATGGCGACGGGCAAGTCGATGGGTTCGATCTATTGGTGTTCCAACGGCAACTGGGGACGTTTCCCCCCGTGGTTCCGGCGGGGAACGCGAATGCGGGGACCGTGCCGGAGCCAAGCACGTTGGCGCTGGCCGCGGCGGGATTGCTGGCGCTGGCTTGTCGGCGCAGGGTCCGGTGAACCCTGTCACCTCGCCGCAGCGAGTCGCCGTGGCGACCTGAGGTACTCCGAAGGGTCCGGCATGTGAACGAGTCGCCAGATTCTTCGGAGTACCTCAGAATGACCGTGCGGGCGGAACTTTGCACGTCTAGAGTACGCGGACCCACTGCCGGCGGTGTCCCATTCGCTATAGTGGTTCGCATGGGATCTCGCTCAAATACTGTCGATACGGTCGGCCTCGTGCTGCTCGTCGCCGTGGCGGGGCTGGTGGTTTGGAAGCTTCAGGCGCCGATGGCGTCGGGGCCGCCGCTCGCGCCTGGCACGCCGATGCCGCCGATGGATGTGGCGGG
>JBGSYU010000634.1:0-4222 GCA_041750715.1 Lacipirellula sp. | reverse complement strand
GTGCGGCGTCCCAAGGCCATCGCTTGATCTCCTCGCCCACGGACAATGCCAAAAAAACCTGTCTCGGACAACGACTTCACAAATCTAGCGCCACACAATCAAATAGGGAAGTCGAACCCAGCCGACTTTCTCAACGGGCTGTTAGGGGAGGGATTTTATAGCCGGTGTCAACCTTGTTTGTAGCCGGGGTCTGTGACCCCGGAGTTTGCCAATCGCCGGCCTCATACAGGCCAGCTACAACCCATGTCCCGAAGAAGGAGTCCTACCAATGCACCGCGTTCTGCTCGCCGTCGTTTGTGGCCTCACGCTCGTTGAACCGGCCTGGGCCGTGCGAGGCAGCCGCTGTCGCCCGGCGCCGTGCTCCCCGCAAGCGGTTGCCGTTGCGCGTACCCAGCCATCACCGGGCGGCAATGCCACTAGCGGCAGCTATGTCGATCCGTGCTATTGCCGGAAAGAAGCGATCGACACTTATTCCATCGGCGGCGGTCAGTTTGAGTCGCGATATCTGGCCGAGCGTCATGACGACGGGTGCCCTCCCGTGGGAGATTGTCAGGCGCCCGTTACCATCACTTTGACGGAACCGGCTGGCCTGCCCGAGCAAGAATGCAGTTTGGATCAATGCGAGTACCGCATGGGATTAGATAAGTCCCGTAATTCTAATAAGGGTCTCGTTGAACCAGTCGACCCCGGCTATATGCCGGTCTTCCCTGGAAGGCTGGGCCAAATCGCGGAGATCATTCACACCGATTTCCTGGTGTTCAGCTCGGCGCCGCAAGGTTGGGTTCGCGCCAAGGTGTTTATCGTCAAGCTCCCGAAGAGCATTGAAATCCGCCCTGGCAAGCCAGTTCGAATGCTCGCGATCGGGTACGAGGTGAAAACAGTGCTGCCGACGGCCTACGAAGTCGAGCGGCGCGACGTGCAGCAATGCGAGCTGAATGAATGCCAGTTTTTCATCGACGTCGGCGACGTGACGTACGCGGTGATAACCGCGAAATAAGCGGGTTCAAGATTGGGAGGGCGAGGCTCCCGCCGAGCCGAAGGACGCGCCGCAACGGGTCACCATGATCTTCGCCCTCCCAAAGGGTCCAGGCCCGAATGGCATGAAGTTAAGGCGTAAGTCGCGTCGAATTGTCAGGTTGTCCACGCTAGCAGTCGAGGTTTTTCGGGAGGTGGATGTAAGGGGGTCGAGCCTCCGGTCAGCATGGTTGGTGTAGTGACAAACACTCCGCCAAGAGGCTCGACCATGTCTGGAAGTATCGTGCAAGCGGTGGCGCGGATCAAGCGCTGCGTCGCCGAATCGTTGACGGCCGATTCCATTGTCGAGGCGTGTCCGGATGTGAAGCATGTCTGGCGGCAACGCGAACTGGGGCCCGCCCAGACCGTGTGGGCGTTTCTGTTGCAGGTGCTGCACGGCAACGTCGCCTGCACGCAGGTGGTGCGCCTGGCACAACTTTCCTGCTCCGCCGAGGCTTACTGCCAGGCCCGCGTTCGATTGCCCTTGGCGGCGCTGGAGCGTCTGCTGGAGCAGACGACCAGCGCCGCTCGCGGCGGCTTTCGCTCTCCCCGTTGGCATGGGCATCGCACGTTCTTCATCGCGGAACGGGGTTCTCGATGTCCGACGTCCCGGAGTTGCAGGAGCACTTCGGCCAACCGGGGCAACAACTGCCGGGCTGCGGATTCCCTCAGGCGCATCTGCTGGCGATGTTCGACGCCGCGACCGGCTTTCTCGTCAAAGCGCTGGCGTCGCCGTTGCGAACGCACGATCTGTCGCAAGCGGCGCAATTGCACCCGGAACTGTCGCCCGGCGACGTGCTGGCGGCCGACCGGGGCTTCGCGTCGTACGCCCATTCGGCCCTGCTGTTCGGGCAGGGATTGCACGCGGTGTTCCGCGCTCACCAGCGGCAGCTGGTCAGCTTTCGCCGCGATCGACGATTGACGGGCCGGCAGCCGCGCGGCACGACGGCGACGAAGAGCGGCAGTCGCTTGATTCGTAAATTGGGGCGCTTCGACCAACTCGTCGGATACTTTAAGCCGGCGACGCGACCCGCCTGGATGACGGCCGAGGCCTATGCGGCGCTGCCGGAATCGATCCAGGTCCGCGAGCTGCGTTACCGGACCAAGACGCCCGGCCTGCGGTCGCGCATCATCACGCTCGTGACGACGCTCGTCGACGGCGAGGCGTACGGCGCCGACGAGTTGGCGAAGCTCTATGGCCGGCGGTGGGAAATCGAAACCAACTTCGCCCATTTGAAAACCACGATGGGCATGGACGTACTCCACTGTCAGTCGGTGCAGGGAGTCCTCAAAGAACTGGCGATGTTTGCGTTGGTTTACAACCTGGCCCGGCTGGTCATGTTGGCGGCGGCCCGTCAGCAAGGGCTGCCCGTGCAGCGTCTCAGCTTTATCGATGCTCTACGTTGGCTCGCCGAAGCATGCCAGTATGAACCGGCGATCGAATTGCGCACCAATCCGCTGCGTCCCCTGCGTTGCGAACCCCGCGTCCGCAAACGCCGGCCCAAGGAGTACCCCCTGATGAAAGCCCCGGGCCGCCAGCTACGAAAACTTCTGCTCACAAAACGACTTACGCCTTAACTTCATGCCATTCGGTCCAGGCCCGATTTGTTTTCATCCCGAAGGGATGGCAAGACATTAGCCGGGGGCTGAGCGCAGTGACGCCCCCGGTTGCGATTTGTAGAGTCGTTCACCAACCCGGGAGAGTTGGCAGACGACTGCGAACCCTCCGGGTTCGACACGGCGCTGTTGATCGAAAACCGGGGGTCGAGCACGCTCGACCCCCGGCGAATTTCTGAGAACCCTTCGGGTTCGTTGCTCCTCCGGGGCTCATTACATACGCATTATCCGGCGTACCTCTGGGCGCGCCACCCGCCGGTCAAGGCGCCGTCTGATCGAGATACCGCGGCCGCGCGCTGCGGACGCCGCGGAATCCCACGTAATCGCGCACGCCGCGATACGCTGTAGACACCGTCACTTCGCACCCCGGTTTCCCGGTAACGAAGGTCGTCCCTCCAGGGAATGCCGCCCCGCATACGAATCGATGCGAATTCGTTGAGAAAGGCTCCTCGAGCTTTTCCGGGCGTTGTGTCGATTGATGGCTAATCACTTGAGAACTAGTCCATTCGGGAATCTCAGGCGTCAGGTCGACGAGGGAATGCTTGGCGAGCGCGGCGGCGGCATAGTCGTATTCCTCCTTGGTCATTAAGCGCTTTCCGGATAGCTCCGCGCGATGGACGGCCCGGTCGTAGTTGAGCGGCATCCAGGCGGATTTCGACGGCGGATTACCTCGCATCTCCATTGGCCAGTTGGTGCTATTGGTCCTGCTCCACCATTGGCCCCAGGTATACTCTTTCGGATCCAAGTAAAAGGGCTGCACCTCCGTCGTGGAATCGAGATCATCATTGGCCGCCGGCGAGACAGATTTTTGCGACGCCAGCGTCATGTCGTCGATGACGTCCTGCGACGGAATGTCGATGGTCGGAAGCATCACCACGCCATCGTCTCGGACCATCCAAAATTGGTGGTTATACCCAAAGGGAATCGCACTGGAGTCGCGCGGCACACGCCGGATGACTTCGTGAAACCGCCCGTCGGCGAGCGCTGCAACGACGAGATAATTCCCCGGCTTCAGCTCGCACTCGATCGGCGTCACGCCCCGCACCACGCCGTCCGATTCGGGGTCCGGGCGGCCGTTCGCGTCGCTGATCGGCACGAAGACCGTGTACGCCCCCGGGGGTTCGGTCGTCAGCGCCACCGGCTTCACGCCGAGCAGTTCATAGTTTTTCTGCGACAGCCGCTTGTTCATTCCCATGGCCAGCGCCGCCGTGAAGCCCAAGAACATCGCCGCCACCAGCGCCGGGCGCCGCCGCACCCATCGCCAGGCGAGTTCCCTGGGCTTCGCCCGGCGTGCCCGGATTGGGTCGCCGTCTAAATAGCGGCGGAGGTCCGCCGCAAACTCCGCCGCCGTCGCGTAACGGCGCTCGGGCGCTTTCTCGATCGCCTTGAGGCAAATCGTCTCCAAATCGCGCGGGATGCGCTTGTCGTGTGCGCTGGGGCGAACGGCAGGCGTGTTGATAATGCTCGTGAGGACCGCCGCTTGCCCGCCGGTGAACGGGCATCGCCCGGTGAGCATCTCGTACAGCATCACGCCCAGCGCGAACACGTCGGCTCGCCGATCGACCGCGGCGCTCTCGCCCCGCGCCTGCTC
>JBGSYU010000633.1:0-3597 GCA_041750715.1 Lacipirellula sp. | reverse complement strand
AGACTCCCGACCCCATTCGGTGCGCTCTACCGCGTCAGCGTCGGGTAGTAGCCGCCGCCGTTCATGAATTGGGCGCTATGGCCCGTGGTGGGAATTCCGCCGCCGGGGCTCGTCACCACCCCGGGCGCCGAGGCCGTGCGGACCTGCTGTTGCAGCTTGCGGTACTGGGCTTGCTGAACGTGGTTGACGCGCTGTTGATCGAGTTGCGGTTTTACGTAGAGAAAGTAATTGGGCAGTCCCGTTTCGCTTTCGCGCCCGTCGAGCCCGAGGTACGGACTTAGATTCGAGCCTTGGTGAACGCCGCCGCTGAAGGGTTTGGAGATTGGAGCCGTCCTCACCGGCAGCGGCGCCGGCAGGGGAGTCGCCGCCGGTCGCGATGCGTAAGCCATCGCCGCCGAGCCGCCGAAGTAGGTGAGCGCGGGGTTATTTCGCCCGCTGATTCGTTCATAACTGCCGCCCCGCTGCACCGTCCCGCCTGGCGCCTGGGCGACTACGGCGGCAGCACGGAGCGAAAAGCCAACGACGATCACCAGAGTAAGCAGCGAGCGGACGGGCATGGAAGCCTCCTTACCGAACGAAAAGTGCGAAGCAGCCAAACGAAAAGAGCGAAGCAGCCCCGACCAAGCTTGGTCGGGGCTATTCCGGGCGCCGCCAGCTAGCGGCGCGGACGTATCCCTACACTTTCAATAATCGGCAAACTCCACCTCGCTGCTTGCGTGGAATTGGTAGAATGGTGGCCGTGCTAGCAGTTCAAGGCAAAGGTATTTAACCTCGAAACACACGAAACACTCGAAAGTCAAATGCAGGGGATTGAAGCGTTGGGTAGAAGCCATTGACGCCCCTCTGCCTGAAGTCGCCGCGATGCGTTCTTCCTACTTTCCTTTTCGTGCGTTTCGTGTGTTTCGTGGTAAAAGATTCTAAGGAGCAATTAAACGCATGATTACCGTCGGCATGAACTATCACGTGATTGAGGGCAAGCAGCAAGACTTTGAAGACAAGTTCGCGGCCGTCATCGACGCCCTGAACGCGGCGCCGGGGCATACGCAGTCGACCCTCTGGAAAGACGTGGCCGATACGGCGTCGTACCTCATCACCAGCGAATGGTCGGACGAGGACGCCTTCAAGAGTTTCATTTCGAGCGAGGCGTTCCGCAGCGTCACCAACTGGGGCAAGGAGCAAATCCTCTCCGGCCGCCCGCAGCATAAGGTGTATAAGCACTGAGCATTTAGCCCCCGGTCAGTGACCGGGGGCTAAGTGAAGCGGCGAGACGCGCCGTCGCTTCGGCCCAACGGTCGTCTTCATGCGGATGATACTCGACGAGATCGAAGCTGCGGCGGACGACCTCTCTAGCCTGAGCGACATCGGCAATATCGCCGGCGGCGATCGCTTGCATCAGCACGTTGCCGATCGCGGTCGCCTCGACCGGTCCGGCAAGCACCATGCGGTTGCAGGCGTCGGCGGCCATTTGGCACAGGAGCCGGTTCTGCGTGCCGCCGCCGACGATGTGGATGTGCTCGATCGGCCGTCCGCCGAGTTGTTCGAGGGTGCCGAGCACTTCGCGGTATTTTAGGGCGAGGCTTTCGAGCGCCGTGCGGACGATGGCGCCGTGCGTTTCGGGCGCGGGCTGGCCAGATTCGCGGGCGAGTGCGGCAAGTTGCGCCGCCATATCGCGTGGGGCGATCAATCGCGGGTCGTCGGGTTCGATCACGGCCGCGAGCGGTTCGGCTTCTTGGGCCAGGTCGGTGAGCGTTTGCCAGTCGTATTCGTGGCCTTGGGCCTTCCACACCCGTTGGCATTCTTGCACGAGCCACAGGCCCGAGATGTTCTTGAGCAGCCGCGTCGTGCCGGCGACGCCGCCTTCATTGGTGAAGTTGCGGTTGAAGGCTTCGTCGTTGATGACGGGGGCCTGCGTTTCAAGACCCATGAGCGACCAAGTGCCGCTGCTGATGTAGGCCCAGTTGGGGGAATGAATTGAAACCGGGACCGCCAACACTGCACTCGCCGTGTCGTGCGATCCCGGCAGCACGACCTTGACATTCTTTAGCCCCGTTTCTTCTGCCACATGCGCAAGCAGCGGGCCGAGGATTGTGCCTGGCTCTACAATCGGTCCGAAGATTTCCCGCGGCAAACCAAAGCGTTCGATCAACTTGTCCGACCAAGTTCGCGTGCGCGGGTTGAACAACTGCGACGTCGACGCAATCGTCGATTCATTGACAGGCTCGCCAGTGAGCATCCAGTGGAACAAATCGGGCATCATCAGCAGGCGCGCGGCCCTGTCGAGCGGCGGCGAGCCAGACTGCTTCGCCGCGTGCAGTTGGTAGAGCGTGTTGAACTCCATGAACTGCGCGCCCGTCTCGGCGAAGATTTCTTCCCGCGGCACGATGTCGAATGCGCGGTCGAACGCGCCGTGAGTGCGGGCGTCGCGGTAGGCGACTGGGGCGCCGAGCAGCTCACCGTTGCGGTCGAGCAGCCCGAAGTCGACGCCCCATGTATCGACGCCGACGCTCACGACGACATCGCCGAACTGGCGGGCGGCGGCCCGAAGTCCGGCGAGGATGTTGTGCCAGAGCTCGAAAGTTCGCCAATAAAGTCGGCCGTTGACGCTCACGGGGCCATTGCCAAAGCGGTGGACCTCAGTCAGTTCCAAGCGTTCGCCGTCGAACAGTCCGGCCAGGACGCGCCCGCTGGAGGCGCCAAGGTCGACGGCGAGATAGGCTTCGCGTTTCATGGGGTAAGGCTCCTTCAAAAAGTGCATGATCGGCAGCTTTGATGCCGATAACTAGCGATGCAGGACGTAATGTTGACTATTTTGACCACAATGGATATGATTGGTCACTTGCAATGAAAAAGGCCCAGCAATTACGCAATATGATCGAGGCAGTCGGCTCACCTCAACGACCGCCGCTCTCGATCTATCCGCCGAGTTCTGACATGACCGAACCAGCGATTTTGCCAGTCGTCGCGGCGCGTGCGGCATCGGCGCCCGTTGAATTCTATCGGACGGCGGGTGGCGTCGAGCGGTTGCTTCCCGCCGGTTTCCGCCAGCTCGAGCCCACGTCGGAACTTATAGCCGAAATGGCCGACGCAAGCGCACGGCTCGAGACGGCGCCGCCGGAGGAAATCGTCGCCTGGGCCCATAAGCGATTCGCTCCGCACCTGACCATGGCGACCGCGTTCGGCCCGGAAGGTTGCGTCATCCTGTCGATGCTCGCGAAGATCGCGCCGGAGACCTACGTCTTCAACCTCGACACGGGCTACCAGTTCATCGAAACGCTTGACCTGCGCGACAAACTCGCCCGCAGGTACGGCATCGAGGTCGACCTGCTGCAGCCCGAGCTGAGCGTGCCGGAGTACGAAGCGAAGCACGGCGGGCCGTTGTACAAGACCAATCCCAACCAATGCTGCTTCGACCGTAAGGTGAAGGTGTTGCGCTCCGCGGCTGAAAAGCATCACGCTTGGATGAGCGGTATCCGCCGCGATCAAAGCGCCGATCGCGCCCGGGCGGCGATCGTCGATTGGGACAAGAAATTCAATTTGGTGAAGATCAGCCCGCTGGCCAACTGGACGAAGAAAGACGTGTGGAAGCGGATCGTCGAC
>JBGSYU010000632.1:0-3028 GCA_041750715.1 Lacipirellula sp. | reverse complement strand
GCGGCCCCGACCGCGAGCCGGCGCCCGAAGCTTGGGTGCATCTCTCCAGCGACGGCCAGGTCGAATATGTCGACGCCACCGGCGAGAAAAGGACCGGAACCGCCGGCGTGCAGCAATGGCTGCTCACCGACGCCAACGGCGGGGCCACCGCCGGCGTCGGCCGAGGAGAACTCAAACTACGCCTCGCCTCCGGCGATTGGGCGGAAGAACGGAAAATTAAGGTCAAGTCAGCCGAGCCGGTGATGGTCGAGTTTCATCGCGACTGGCTGGGCCAGCGTCAGTTAGCGATGCGGCTAACGCAGGACGGCGAGCCGTACCAGCCTTCGTCGACCGCCGTCGCGCTGGCGTGGTCGGAGCGACCTTCGCAAACGGCGAAGCCGCACGCGCCGAAAATCGCCGAGGACGGCACGGTCAACGTCGCCTTCGACGCCACCAATCTCGCCCTGCTGGTGATCGACCGCGACCGCAATCTCAGCGGCTACGCCCGCTTCGCCTCCGAAGAACCGCCCGCCGATTTGACAATGCTGCCGACGGCCACGTACCGCGGCACGATTCGCCTAAAGAGCGACCAGCCGTTCGCCGGTCGCGAAGTGCAACTTCAATCGGAAGCATCGTGGCTCGAAGTGGTCGCCATTCAGAAGACTGACGAAGCGGGCCGTTTCGAGTTCTCCGGCGTACCGGTCGAAGTGCCGCTCAACTTGCGCGTCAAGAACGATCCGGGAGTGGAAGCATTCTACCTCTCCGGCTCTCGCAAAGTGTTCGCGCCGGGCGAAACGCGCGACGACGACGACCTGCGGGCCCTTCGGCGCAACGAGCAGGACGAACCCAAGCCCGATCTCACGCCGCTCTCCGAGCGACTGGCGACGTATCGCCGCAACTCTGAAGTTACGGGAATGCCGATTCTCGCGGTGCTTCCGGGCGACGATTCCGCTAACGCCAACGTGCTCGTGGGATCTGTGCTCAATGGCGACGACGACGCCATCTACGGATACCTTCCGCTGAAGCTCACCGCCACGCCCACGGAGGCAGACGCCGCCACGCTGGAAGAATACGGCTGGCCGCGGCCCGCCGCCGACGAGGTGGTCCTCATCGTCCTCGATTCCAGCGGTAAGGCCAGCGACCACGCTCGCATCAGCATCGCCAGCGCACGCGCCGCCACAGAGCAGGGCAGCGATTTTCTCAAGCGACATCTCCCCAAGACTCGAAACGCCAGCACGATGCTCGCCCGCGCCCAGGAAGAAGCCCAGCGCGACGGTCGTCGCATCTGGCTGATCGTCGGCGGTCCGCGCTGCGGTCCATGCTTCGCACTGGCCCGCTGGGTCGACGAGCACCGCGACGTTCTAGAAAAGGACTACGTCATCCTCAAGATCATGATCGGCGTCGACCACCGCGCCGCCGAGGTGATCGGCGAGTTTCGCGAGCAAGACGGCGGCATCCCCTGGCATGCCATCATCGAACCCGACGGCACGCTCCTAACCACCAGCGACGGCCCGCTGGGCAACATCGGCATGCCCAGCTCCTTGGAGGGCCTGCGCCATTTCCGCAAGATGCTTCAAAGTACAGCGCGGCGCCTATCGGCGGAAGAAATCGGCGCACTGATCGCGTCGCTTTCATCCGACGATTGATTCGGGTGGCACTCAGAATCGCGACTAACGCGACTTAGACGGGACGCCCCGGGCGGAACAATTACAATGTTCCTATGCAAGGCTTCGACCTCTCCCAACGGCATTTCCAACCCGAGCTCATGGATCGCCCGGAGCTCGACGTGCACCAGCACCATCGGGCGCTCACCGGCTTGCGGCGTCTCAATCGGGCCAGTGGCGTTTGCCGCCAACTTTGGCGGCACATTGCCACCTTGCCGCAATGCCAGCGCGGCGGCCTCGTGCGCCTCCTCGACGTCGCCAGCGGCGGCGGCGACGTGGCCTGGGGACTCTACCATCTCGCTCGGCGGCACGGCGTGAAGCTGAAGATTCTCGGTCTCGACGTCAGCGCGGCGGCATGCCAGTACGCCAGCACGCGTTGCACAACCGCCGGCGATGCGATCGCCTTCGAACAAGCCGACGTCACCCGCGAGGCGCTTCCCACCGGTTTCGACGCGGTCACCTGCTCGTTGTTTCTTCACCATTTGCCTTCCGACCAAGCCACGCAACTGCTCGCCAACATGGCCGCCGCCGGAGAGTTGCTCCTCGCCAGCGACCTCCGCCGCTGCGTCGAAGGCTACGCCCTGGCGCACGCCGCCGCTCGAGTGATCACGCGGTCGGCCGTCGTCCGTTACGATGCACCGCAATCCGTCGCCAACTCCTTTTCGCTCGACGAAATGCAAGCCCTTTGCACCGCCGCGGGGCTGACCGGCGCCAGCGTCCGCAAGGCCTGGCCCTGTCGACTTTCGGTCGTCCACCGGCGAAACTAATATCCATGCGCGAACATCCGTGGACGACCGTCGCCGCCGATCGCGATGCCTGGGACGTGGTGGTGCTCGGAGCGGGTCCAGCCGGGACGATGGCGGCGCGTCAACTCTCGCTGAACGGGAAGCGCGTGCTGCTGGTTGAAAAGGCCCGACTGCCGCGACCGAAAGTTTGCGGCGGCTGCCTCGGCGGTACGGCGCTCGATCTCCTGGAACAGGTCGGCCTGGGCGATCTGCCCGGCCGCTGTGGCGGCGTCACGCTGCGAACCATGCTATTGGCAAGCGGCGGCCGGGTCGCTCAGTTCCCCGTCGGCCGGCGCGTGGCGGTCTCGCGGCAAACGTTCGACGACGTTCTCGTTCGCGAAGCTCGTCGAACCGGCGTCATCGTCTGCGACGAAACGCAGGGCCGCGCAGCGCCGTCGAACGATCCGAATTTTCGCGAAGTGAGGCTTCAGCGCCAGGGCGCAGAAGTCGTCGTGCGAGCGCGAGCGCTGCTGGTCGCCACCGGTTTGTCGCCGTCGGCTCATCCTCCGACGATCGTCGCGCCGCGCTCGCGTATCGGCATCGGCGCCATCATCGACATGCCCGCGGGCGTAGCCGCCGACCAATTGCGCATGGCGTGCG
>JBGSYU010000631.1:0-1940 GCA_041750715.1 Lacipirellula sp. | reverse complement strand
GTTTTGTCCTCCGTCGTGCTCGTCGTGTCGTCGTGGTTAGTCTTTTTCTGTTTGGCGAGAAGATCAACTATGCCTGACCATCGCGATGAAATCCTCTCCGTAGTGAATCACCCCGAATATCGGCCGGTGAAGCCTAAGCAGATCGCTAAGCGGCTCGGGCTGAGCGGGGATGCGGCGGAGGCGGTTCGTAAAGTGGTGAAGAAGATGGTACGCGAGGGGGTATTGGCGTACGGGTCGAATCATTTGGTGTTGCCGGTGGCGCAAACGGGAAAGCGAGCCGGGGCGTCCTCGACCCCGGCGGCGGAGGAGTTAAGAGTCAGGGGTCTGGGGTCTGGGGATGGCGCGGATAGCGTGAGCGCCGCGTCTGCCGAAAATGACGTCCTCGCGAATCCCTTCCCTAGCCCCTCGGCGCCACCGCCCCTCTACGACCTTCAAGGGAGTCGGATTAAGTCGAAAAAGAAGCACGACCCAGAGCATATCGTCGGCACATTTCGCCGCATGGACGCCGGTTTCGGCTTCGTCCGGCCCGAAGGGACGCAGCGGCACGAAGGGCGCGACGCCGACATTTTCATTCCGGCCAACGCCGCCGGCGATGCGGCCAGCGGCGATACCGTCAGCGTGAAGATGAGTAGCCGCGTGGGCCGCGGCGGGAAGACCGAGGGCCGCATCATCGATGTCGTGTCGCGGTCGACCAACCGGTTCGTCGGCACGTACTTCGAGCAGGGCGGCATGGGCATGGTGCAGGTCGACGGCAAGATCTTCACCCAGCCGGTCTATGTCGGCGACCCCGGCGCCAAGGGGGTACAGCCCGACGACAAGATCGTGATCGAAATGGTCCGTTTCCCGTCGCAGGCCCGCGACGGCGAAGGGGTGATCGTCGAGGTGCTGGGCAATCGCGGCCTGCCCGGAATTGAGACGCTGTCGATCATGCACGAATACGGCCTGCCGGGGCCGTTCGCCGACGACACGCTGGAAGACGCCCGGCTCCAGGCGGAGAAATTTGACGAGTCGATCGGCACCGAGTCATCGGGCCTCCACCGGCAAGATCTTACGAGCGAGACGATCATCACGATCGACCCGGCGACGGCCCGCGATTTCGACGATGCGATCTCGCTGACTCGGAACGACAACGGCCACTGGGTGCTGGGGGTTCACATCGCCGACGTGTCGCATTTCGTGCAGCCGAAGACGGCGCTCGATCGCGAGGCGAAAGATCGCGCCACCAGCGTGTATCTGCCGGACCGGGTGATACCGATGTTGCCGGAGGTGATCTCGAACAACCTGGCGAGTCTGCAACCCGATCGGGTGCGGTACGCAATCACTGCGCGGATTGAATTCACCGAGGACGGCGTCCGCGTGGCGACCGACGTGTTTAAGAGCGCGATTGAGAGTCGGCGGCGGTTTGCTTATGAGGAAGTGGATGAGTATTTGTTGGCGAAAGGGATGGTGGAGCGGAAGGAGAAGGCGGAAGGCGGAAGGCGGAAGGGGGAAGGCGGGAGTGACAAGGGCGGCGTCTTCTCAAACCTTACGCCCGAGGTCGATGCGCTGCTGGAGCGGATGTTTACGCTGGCGATGAAGCTGCGCCAGCGGCGATTCCGTCGCGGGGCGCTGGAACTCAATCGGCCCGAGCTAGAGATCGACCTCGACAAAGACGGCCGCGTCGTCGGCGCCCATCTTGAAGTGAACACCGAGAGCCATCAGATCATCGAGGAGTTCATGCTCGCCGCGAATGAAGCGGTTGCCGAGCGGCTGTTCGACCAGGGCTACATCTTCCTGCGCCGCGTGCATGGGGCGCCCGATCCGCGGAAGCTCAAGGCGCTCACGGCGTTCGTCACCGAGCTGGGGTTCAAGACCGAAAGCCTCGAAAGCCGCTTCGCCCTGCAAAAGCTGCTCAAAGACGTGGAAGGCGACCCGCGCGAGCCGGCGATCAACTTCGCGGC
>JBGSYU010000630.1:0-2502 GCA_041750715.1 Lacipirellula sp. | reverse complement strand
GGCGCAACCAGGAGCTTGGCCCGGCGACAGACGTGTATAGCCTGGGGGCGACGCTTTACCACATGCTCACAGGGACGCTGCCGCACGCGGTCGACGACGACGTGGGCGTGATGTTCGCCCGCATGGAGCACGGCGCGATCGCGCCGCCGCATCAGCGCGCTCCGTGGCTGCCGAAGCCGCTCAGTTCCATCGGCATGAAGGCGCTCGCGACGCTGCCGGAAAGCCGTTACGCATCGTCGCGGGCGCTGTCGGACGATATCGAGCGTTGGCTCGGCGACGAACCTGTGCGAGCGCATGCCGAAGGCTGGGGCGAACGGGCGTTCCGCTGGATGCGCAACCACCGCACGCTGGCCACTTCGCTGGTCGTGGGCTACGTCGTCGCAGCGGCGGCCGTGGTCATCGGCGTGATTGGGTGGAATCGCATGCAAACGGAAAAGCTGGAGCGGCAGAAGATTGAGAGCTTACAGCCTGCGCAGTAGTTGCGAGTTCCGCCTGTCATCCTGAGCGGAGCGAAGGATCTAGCTTGAGTTCCAGATTCTTCGCTCCGCTCAGAATGACGTTCTCTTGTAATTCACCTGTCGTTTGCCTATTGGGCGGCCACGCCGTACTGCGAGCGAATCGCGAGCTTCAACTCGCCGCCGGCGGAGTATTGAAAGATACCGCCCGACGTGCGCTCAATACTCGAAAGTTGCACCGGTCCGGCGAGTTCCACCGATGCGAGCCGGCACGTTTGCGTCTCGACGACCATCTCGCCCGCCAGCGCGATCGTGAGCGGCGAGGCGTCGTTGGGCGCGATTTCGATCTTGGCCTGAAACACGGCTCGCTCGGCGGGGTGCTTTACGTCCGCCGGCACGAGTCGCCCCAGCGTCAGTTCAAACCGCCGCACGGTTCCAACCGGATCGTCGAAGCCCAGAAGTTCTTGCACCATGTCTCGCGAGACGAGGATTCGCCGTCCAATTTCAATGTGGCGACCGATCAGCACGATGGCGAGCGGATTGGGCTTGCCGACATTTTCCAGCGACTCGGCGACCAGGTTGAATTCTTCCTGTGGTGGAATGACGCCTTCGGAGTCAGTAACGTTAAGCTGCTCGCCGTCGCGGTGCATGAAGTAGATCTTGCCCTCGATCGGCTGGATGGCGAATTCGTCGGGGTTGGCGTTCTCCGGCGACTGGCGCCGGCTGACAAGAAAGGTCGCTCGGACCTTGGTCGCGCGGCCGTCAGACGCTTCGAGCACCTCGAGGACGCGATGCTGTTGGCGACGCATCTCGTTGGTGCTTTCGTGCGCCGTTTGGCCAGATTGCGTGATTTTCGTGGTAAGCGCCAAGTGAACGCCCAGTCGCTGGACGACGCGATCGCCGACGGCGGTGGGTTGTTGGTGGAAGCGGACGATCCCGCCGGCGGGCGCCGACGCCGTGAGGCTCGACGCGGCGGCTGGTTCGACGGATGAGTCGATGGCGATAGTCGATTGAGCGATGGCGACAATTGGCGTCCATGCCAGGGCGATCAGTGCTGCAAGGCGCGCGCAGAAATGATTCATCGAATAACTCGCACAAAGGGCGTGGCAGTGAATAATTCAGATCGAGCGCAGAATTCGCGCGGCGGATGATCGGGGCGTTGCGCGCACGGGTCAAGCCCAGCGCATCTGTCCAGGAGAATTGCAAAGTCCCGTGCGCACGGTCGTTCTGAGGTACTCCGAAGAATCTGGCCGGACTCTTCGGAATACCTCAAAGCGACTGGTTCTGGACGTTGCAGTTCTCTTGGATCATCTCTTCCAGCGCCGCTACCGCCACGGGCCACCTCGTCGATTTGTCGAGCCAGGCGCTCCACCATAACCAAAGTTGTTGCGCGGCATCGGCAGGCGCAATGCCGGTCTGCCAAGCAGTGAGCGCTGCGGCGATCGTCGCTTCGTCGCAGCGCGACAGCTCCACCGCTTCGGCGGCCGCTAGCACTGGCGGAATCATCGCCAGCCGTATTGCCGGAACGCTTCTCGCGGGCGCAAGCACATCGGCCAGCCACGGCAAGTCGGCGTTCAATTGGCACAGGAGCCATGCCAGCCGCACCGTTTCGGGCAGCGCCGGCAACGGATTAAACAGCACCGCCTCGAGCGTTACGCGGTTCACACTCGGGTGCGCCTCGCCATTGCCGCCGGCGTAGGGCGCGACCAGGACGATCTCCGCGGCGGAAGGAACCACGATCGGGTCCGTCAGCCGGGCGATCTCGATCAGCATGCCGGGCCCGCGAGCCTCCCACTGCTCGCGCATCGGCCGCACACGAACCGCCAGCTCCTCGGCCAACTCGGGTTGGGCCCGCAACATGGCCGCTTCAAGATCGGCGATCGCCCCCGCCACCCGCACCGGCGACGTCACATCGGCCATCGGCAGATGCAGCCGCGTGATCGCCCGCTTCACCAGCTCGCCGTTGTTATCCAGTTCCGACGCCAGCCCGGTCAGCTCGTGGAGCAGCGCCGGGACAGGCCACATCGCGGCGACAATCTCGGCCGCC
>JBGSYU010000629.1:0-3185 GCA_041750715.1 Lacipirellula sp. | reverse complement strand
ATCTTGTCGTCGAAGGTCGCCACGACCGCCGCGAAGTCTCCCCCGACCATCCGTTCGACCGCAGCACGGCCCGCCTCGGCGGCGTCGAACTTCGGCTGCGCTGGCGCGGACGGCATTGCCGCGAGACACAGGAAAGACGTCAGCAGGAGAATGCTCATGGCGGCAAACAATCGCACCAAAGGCGGGCTCGCGCAAGCCCTGGATTACTATCGGGGGATGGACGCCGCCTCTGTCCCCCAACGGCTGATCGTCGGCATCACCGGTGCCAGCGGCATCATCTACGGCATCCGCCTGCTCGAACGGCTCCGCGGCAGCGGAGTCGAGACGCATCTCGTCATGAGTCAGTGGGCGGCCCGGACACTGGTGCACGAAACCCCTTACACCGTCCAGCAGGTGCAGGACCTCGCCACCGAACGCTACGCCATCGGCGACGTCGGCGCCGCGATTGCCAGCGGCTCGTTTTTGACGATCGGGATGATCGTGGTGCCGTGCAGCATGCGAACGCTGGGCGCCATTGCGCATGGTGTCGGCGACAACCTGATCCATCGGGCGGCAGATGTGATCCTGAAGGAACGACGCCGGCTGGTGCTCGCCGTCCGGGAAGCGCCCCTCAGCGAAATCCACCTCGAGAACATGTTGAAGCTCGCGCGAATGGGCGTGTCCATCAGTCCGCCGACACCGGCGTTCTACACCCACCCGTCGTCGATCGAGGAGCTTGTCGATTACTCGGTGACGCGACTGCTCGATCAGGTGGGCGTTCACTTGCCGTCAACCGAGCGGTGGGACGGCGAAATGCGAAAGCCCGATCCGCGCGCGCCTCAAAATCCCAGTGCGTAGCCGGCGCTGATCTTCAGGCTGGGCACATTGCCTCCGCCGATGCGAAACTCGCCGAGCAAGCCACTGTCGTGCGCGAAGCCGAAGACGTAGCTGCCGCCGGCGCCGACATCCCGTTCGCTGCGGCCGAACGCGTCGAATTTGGTGATGACAATGGCAGGGCCGCCGCCCTGGATGAAATCCCAGCCCGAGGCGCCGAGCGGGAAGCGGGCGATGAAATCGATATTGATCGTCGCGAGGCTGAGCCCGCTGCCAAACCCGCCATCGATGCCCGGGCGGATGTGAAACCGGCCGCCGATTTCTGGTGTGCGCCAGAAGACGCCGACGAACCCCTGCTCGGGATCGATCGAGAGACCACCGGTGAAGCCGATCTGTGAGCCCTGCGATTGGGTGCTGATGGTTTGCGCGTGTGCTGTGGGAGACAACGCGAGAGACGCGAGCAGGGCCAAGCCGATGAAACGTCCTGTGAGGGTGACCATCTGAAGACTCCGCGCGCGGGCGTTACAAGTTTCGTTCCACAGCTCAGTTTGGGGGGGGGTAAGTAGGGCTGGTAGGACAGGTAAGGCAGGTGCGCAGGCGCACGTAGGGTAAATAGGGCGCTCGTCGATCGAGGTGTCTGGCTGGCAGCGGCACGACCGCTGACAAGAGGGTTCTGTCACGGCCAGCCCTTCCGCCGCCCCGTCTTACCAGCCCCCCTTGCCCCACCAGCCCCACCCGCCCCACTGTTCTTGGAATCCGGTTTGCACAAAGAGCCCGCTGGAGACATCCGCATGAATGTGAAGCTACTTCTGGGCATTGTGCTCTTCGTTATTGGTCTAGCGACGGCGGTGGTCGGTATTGCCGGGGTTGGCCGGAGCGATGCGGAGGCGGCGCCGATGATTGTGGAAGACAACCGGTCCCTCGGCCTCGCCAGCGGTGTCGGCGAGATGGCGCTTCCGATCATTGCCGGGTTGTCGCTCGCGGTTGGCGGCCTGCTCATCGGGCTGAGTGTGGGCAACTGGAAGAACCCGCGCACCAACCTGAAGCCGGGCGACGAAGTGGTCAACCCCGAGGGGTACCACAAGATGAAGCACGTATAGCCTCGCTTCGCTCGGCTCAGTTCAAAACCGTCAAACGGCCCAGTTCAAGACCCGGGGCTCGCTTTCGCTCGGCAGTTCAAAACGGCCAAGAGGATCAGTTCAAGGCTCCGGTTCGCCTGGACTCCGGGCTTTGAACTCGCAGGCGGCTCCGGGCTTTGAACTGTCGCCGTAGGCGGCACATAATCTCCGCGTGCCTCGCCTGATCAGCTCCGCAGTTGCTCTCCTCGCGCTGGTCGCGTGCTCCACTGTCGAACCGCAATACGACGTCCTCATCCGTAACGGCCGCCTCATCGACGGCACGGGTGCGCCGGCGGTGCAAGCCGCAGTTGCCATCCGCGGCGACCGTGTCGTCGCAATTGGACCGTTAGCCGACGCCACCGCCCGCGAGACTATCGACGCGTCCGGCCTTGTCGTGGCTCCCGGCTTCATCAACATGCTCAGCTGGGCGGATGAACCGCTGCTCGTGGACGGCCGTTCGCAAAGCGACATTCGCCAGGGGGTGACGCTCGAGGTGTTCGGCGAAGGCTGGTCGATGGGGCCGCTCAACGAGCGCATGAAGACGGAGCAACTCGCCGGCCAGGGCGACATCAAGTTCGCAATCGACTGGACCACCCTCGGCGAATACCTCGACGGCCTCGAGCGCAAGGGCGTCTCGACCAACGTGGCGTCGTTCGTCGGCGCGACGACGCTGCGCATCCACGAGATTGGCTACGACGACCGTGAACCGACGCCGGAAGAACTCGCGCGAATGAAGGAACTGGTTCGCCAGGCGATGCGCGAGGGCGCGCTCGGCGTCGGCTCCTCGCTCATCTACGCCCCCGCCTTTTACGCGAAGACACCGGAGCTCGTCGAGCTCGTACGGACGGCCGGCGAGTTCGGCGGGATGTACATCTCGCACATGCGCAGCGAGGGCTCGCGGCTGCTCGAAGCGATCGACGAGCTGATCCAGATCGCGCGCGAGGCGCAGGTGCCAGCCGAGATCTATCACTTCAAGGCCGCGGGGCGCGAGAACTGGGACAAAACCGACGCGGCCATCGCCCGCATCGAGGCGGCCCGCAATGAAGGCCTTCGGATCACGGCGGACGTCTATACCTATCCCGCCGGCGCGACCGGCCTCAACGCGACGATGCCGCCGTGGGTGCAGGAGGGCGGCTACGACCGCTGGGTCGCCCGCCTCAGGGACCCGGCGACGCGCGCCCGGGTGCTGCGCGAGATGACGACGCCGACGACCGAGTGGGAAAACTTCTTCGTCGGCGCGGGCCCCGACGGCAT
>JBGSYU010000628.1:0-5319 GCA_041750715.1 Lacipirellula sp. | reverse complement strand
TACACAAATGCAGTTCTTGCAGCGATGAACTATCGGCGACTAGGACCTGCAACACGCCGCGCGAAACATTGCCGGGCCGAGTCGATTTGGAAAGGGCTGGTCCGGCCGCTTCACGCCAACTATCTGTCAACGCTTCGATCGCTTGCGTTTGCCCCGCGCGGGGCGACCGCGACGGTCACACCCACGGTTATGGCCACGAGGCAACGAAGGTGTTTTGGACTTTGCGTCATATAACCGATGGTTGAGCGTGCTTTTTAGCTGACGCAGTCATCGTACACGGGCCAACGTGTGCGGACGAGAGCAGGCCGCACGAAATCATTGCCGGCTATTTGCCGATGCAGAATTGGCCGAACACGCGATCGAGCACGTCGTCGGCGCAGATGGCGCCGACCACTTCGCCCAGTGCGTCCAGAGCGGCTCGAATCTCGGCGACAACCAGTTCGTCGCCGCTGTGCTCCGTCAATTCCAACGCCGCATTGAGGGCCCTAGCCGCCTCTCGCAGGCTGCCGAGGCAGCGGGCCGACGTAGCCGCGGCGGCACTGGCGCGACCGTCGCCGGATTCGGCAAGCATTGCCCGCAAGCGATTGGCGAGTTCGTCGATTCCGACGCGCGTGACGCTGCTGCACGCAATCGCCGATCCGTCGACGTCCTCCCGGGTTAGGTCAATCTTCGTTACGACCACGAGATCTGAGTCGGCAAGCGTAAAGCAAGCCTCCAAAACATCGCCAGGCTCGATCGACGACGCGTCGACGCAATGCAGTCGTACATTTGCGAGGCGCTGCTGCTCGGCCGTCGATTGTTGCGCCGCCAGCTGGATGCCGTCGCGAAGTGCGTCGTCGATGCCGGCGGTGTCGATCAGTTCGCAGTTTATGCCGTTGAGATCCAGCCGCGCGCCGACGTGATCGCGCGTCGCTCCGGGTTGCGGCGAGACGATTGCCGCCGTGGCGCCGACGGCGCCGAATCGCTTGACCAAGGCGTTGAACAGGCTGCTTTTTCCCGCGTTAGGCGGGCCGGTGATGGCGATGCGCGGAACTTCCGTTCGCACGTCGCGGCCCGAAAGCTGATCGAGCGTGGCCGAGACGATCGTTTGCGCCGCGACCAGCCGGCTGCGCAGCGCGTCGCGGCTGATGAACTCGACGTCTTCTTCGACGAAGTCGAGGCCCGCCTCCAACTCGGCGAGAACGCCCAGAAGCTCCTCCCGCAGGCGATGCAGCGGCCGCGACAGGCCGCCGGCGAGTCGATCGAGCGCCGCGTCGAGATCGCTGCGGTCCCGGGCATCGACCACGCCCAGCACCGCTTCGGCTTGCGTGAGATCGATTCGCCCCGCGAGAAAAGCACGGAGGGTAAACTCGCCCGGCTCGGCAGGTCGAACGCCGGCGCGTCCAAGCTGCTCAATCACCGCGGCCAACAGCGGCGGCGAGCCGAGGGTGTGAAATTCCGCCGAAGGTTCGCGCGTGTAACTACGCGAGGACGGCCATAGCAGCAAGTCGCCGGGGATCGTAAGCTCGCTTTCCTCCGATTCGCCGAGAGCTCGGAGGGTTCCTCGGATTCGCACCGGCGTGCGAACGGACTCTAGCGCCTCAGCGGCGTCGGCGGGGGTAAAGCACGTCGCAAGCCGGGCGACGGCGTCTGGCCCGCTGACTCGCACGATGCCGCGAGCGGCGCCGCCGGGGGCGGAGGCGATTGCGGCGATGGTGTCGTCGACGTCGTAAGACATGGCTGGAGAAAGCAGCACGCGAATGGGGAGCGTCTACTTCCGCCGCTTCGGTTTGCCGCCCGCGCCATTCTTGCCCGCACGCTTCTCTGGCAACGACCCGCCCGATTGCTTAGGCTTCCCCGCCGGCGCGTCCGGCCCACCAGCCGCCAGCGGGTCGATCGGCGCGGGCGGCGGGATCATCTTGCGCTCGACGATGCCCCACAGGCTCGACGCAATGAAGTACAAGCACAGCCCGCTGGGCACTTTGTAAAACAGGATGCCCATGAACACCATCATGTACTTCATGATCTTCTGCTGCAGCGCCGCCTGCTCGTTCGCCGGTTCCGGCATGAACATCTTTTGCTGAAGCAGGAACAACACGATCGTCACCAGCGGCAGCACGTTCAGATACGGGCCGAGGCCCAAAAACCCTTCGCCGCGAGTGATCATCTCCGGCATAAAGCCCGACCAGTCGTACAGCATGTCGGGCGCCGCGAGGTTCGAGCACCAGCGGATGTTCTCGCTGAACAGCGGCGAGCCGCGCAGTTCGACGTCGACGGCCAGCCCGCGATACAAGCCGATGAACACCGGCAATTGAATCAGCATCGGCAAGCACCCGGCGAGCGGATTGACTTTATGCTTGCGATAGAGCTGCTGCATCGCCTGGGCCTGCTTCTGCTGATCGCCCTGGTACTTCTCTTTGATGCGGTCCATCTCGGGCCGCAATTGCTGGAGCTTCGCCATGCTCTTGGCCTGGCCGCGGCTCACTGGGAACATGCAGCCGCGGACCAGCACGGTGAGCATGATGATTGCGATGCCGTAATTGCCGACCACTCCGTAGAAGAGGTGCAGCAGCCCGACCATGGCGCGCGCGACAGGGCCGAACCATCCGTAATAGACGAAGTCGTCGAGCGAGTAGGCGGGCGCGTCGGCCGCATAGTACTGGGAAAGCAAGTCGGGGCGCTTGGGGCCCGCAAAGACGGTAAACGCGTGCCTCGCCGATTCGCCCGGCTCGATCGACACCGGTTCGCTGAACAGGCGGTACGAGACGTTGGCGTATTTGCCTTCGCCCTTGCGGAGATCGGGCGCCATTCCTGCCACGTAGCTGCGAGCGCGAGGGATCCAGCCCTCTTCGGGCGTTTCGATCTCAGGGATCAGCGCCACGGCGAAGTACTGAGCGTCGACGCCCATGTACGCCAAGGACTCGCCTTCGAAATCGTCGACGTCGCCGGCGGCGATTTTCGGCGCGCCTTGTTGATCCGGCACGCCCAGGAAGAATCGACCCAGCACGTCGCGAATCCCCGCGGCGCCCCACGCTCGGCCGATTTTCGTGGCATACCACCAGCCTTCGATGGGTAAGCCATTCGGGCCGTCGAGCCGATAGGCGACCGTGCGCGCGTCGACCTCGCCATCGTTACGGATGGATACCTCCAACGTCAGGTCGTAGCCGGGCGACGTGGGCTCCGCGACTGGTTCGGCGGACTGCTCTTCGGCCGGAGCCTTTTCGCCCTGCGCTTCAGTCGCTTTATTGAGCCGATAGCGCTTGGTGATCACTAATCCATATTTCGGAACGCGGCGCTCAAAGCTCACCGACTCGCCCGCCTGATCGTCGCCCTCCGACGGAACAATCCGCCAATTGGCGTCGTGCAGGTCAACGCCCGGCAGCGACTCGGCGTCAGCCTTGATCTCTTGGTCGTCCACCGACTGCAACGTGAACAGAAACGACGGCGGCGACGAAAAATTTTCGGGCAGCTTCCGCGCTCGCATCAACACGTTGTCGGCCTCGGGCCGGATTACCTCCAGCGGCCGGCGCTGAAGCGTCGCCGAGAGCGTTTGTTTCTTGCCGCTTCGCTCGATAACGAGCGAAATCTTCTGCCGCGGTTTTGTCGCCGCCAGGACGTTGCCCAAGTCAGCCGGCTTGGCGAGTGGGGCTAGCTTGTTGCGACCGGCTTCGAGCAGTCGATCGCCCACTCGCACCCCCGCCGCCGCCGCGGGCGTGCCGGCGCCCACCGTTTGAACCAACAACCCGGCGCCACCCTCGGCCACCACTTCGAGGTGTCCGAGGTACCCGCTGAAATCGTGGAGGTCGAGATATCGCGAGCTGGCCAGTTCAGTCCGCCGAACTGCGGCGCCCTCGTTCGTGAGGGTGACGAGCATGCGGTAGCCGGTCGTCTCGTCGATCGATCCCAGCGTGACGAGCTGCGTCGGCACATCGCCTTCGGGCGCATCCGCCCCAGGTGCGCCGTTTGCGTTCTCGGCTGCGGCATCTGGATTCGCGGCTTCATCGCCGTTGGCGGCCCGCTCGTCAGCAGCTTCCGCGTCGCCCGCGTCGTCCTCATCAGCCGCGTCGGCGTCGGCCTCGGCGGCCTCTTGCACGGCCTTGGGATCCTTCGGCGGCGGCGCCGACCACCACACGGTCAGTTGAATCACCGCAAACGAAAGCAAGAAAAACAGTAAGACGCGACGATTCATATCAAAATCCCCCTCCCTTGAAGGGAGGGGCTAGGGGAGGGATTCTCGACGGGTAACGCACTCCGGCAGGTTGAAACTAGCCCGCTGATGAGGCCGGCGGTCTTCCCTCCGCCTCTCGTTAGATGAGCCGCCCGGGGCTCCAAAATTTGTCAGGCTGAAAGCCTAACCTACCAGCGGCGCGCTCCTCGCGCTACCGTCCCTCCTTGATGCGGTCGCCCAGGAAATTGTCCAAGTCGGGCGTTTGATAAATCTTCTCGGCCGTTACGTTCCAATCGTATTCCACGCGGTGGAACGTGATGCGTTCGTCCTCTTGCACGATATAGCACGACCGCGGATCGCCGTCGCGCGGCTGGCCCACCGAGCCGACGTTCACCATGAACCGCTCTTGGCCGATGGAGAATACATGCTCCACCTGTTCCGGCGTAATGAATTCGAGACTTTCCAGAAACACGCCGGGAACGTGCGTGTGGCCCTGGAAGCATCCCTTGCTGATCAGGCCGAACAGCTTTTCCATCTTCTTCTGGTTATAAATGTCCTCGGGGAACACGTACTCGTTGACCGGATTGCGCGGCGACCCGTGGACGTACAACCACGGATCGTCGCGGTGAATTCGCGGCAGCGTGCCGAGATAGTCCCAGCGCAGGTCGGACTGGTCACGATCGCTGACGGACTTCTCCAGTTGCTCGCGCGTCCAGAAGATGGCGCGCTCGGCGCCGCTGTTGAACCCCTCGGGATCGAACATGGCGCCCTGGTCGTGGTTGCCCAACAGGCCCACCTGACAGCGGGCAATCACCAAGTCCAGGCATTCGCAGGGATTCGGCCCGTAGCCCACGACGTCGCCGAGGCAAAACACCTGGTCGATGCCCTGTCCGGCGATGTGCGCAAGCACCGCCTCGAGGGCCTCGAGGTTGCCGTGGATGTCGCTGATAATGGCGCGCTTCACCGTTCGATACAACTCGTCGTAGTTTAGGCAGAGGCGTGCTGGCGAGGCGTTAAGGCAAAGGCGTTCAGGCGGAGTGCAAAACGGCGGCCTGGGCCGCAGGGGCGGCAGGACCAAGCAATTGCCCTAAACCGTGCCAATCCGCCAGTTTAAGTGTGCTGTCCCTGAGGGTCAAGGATAGCTTACGCCGCGCATGTGGGGGTCATTTCCT
>JBGSYU010000627.1:0-6557 GCA_041750715.1 Lacipirellula sp. | reverse complement strand
TGGTGAAGGCTATTGAAGACGACGCCGCCGGCGAACACGGTGGATGCGTCGGCGAGTCGGTCGAGCGATTGCGAGACCAATCCGGCGGTGGCCCATTCGGCCACGGCGACGATTTGGCCGCGCTCGAGCAGCAATTTGCCGATCGCGTCCTCAAGTTCGTCATCCTCTTCGCCGTAGGCGATCGTCGCCAAAGACTCGCGGATGATTGCGACGGTCGGTTCCGTAGCGGCCAGGCATTCCTGCTCGTCGGCCCCCGCCGCGGTGATTCGCAAGGTGATGGTCGCGTCGCTCACGGTGATGCCGACGGTCGGCTCGCGGCCGCGGCGAATGAGGTCCGGGAGCATCGCCTCGAGTTGGCTTTCGCCGACGCCGAAACATTTGATTCGACGATGGCGAATCGCGCGCGCCTCGCCGCGAGCCGCCAAAATGCGCGGTGCCACGGACGCGTGCCACATCGGCCGCATCTCATCCGGCACGCCGGGGAGCGCGAAGAGCAAGCAGGGTGGCGAGGCGCCCCGCTCGATCGTCATCTGAATGCCCGGCGCGGTGCCGTATTCATTGAAGATCGGCGCCGATCCCAGCGGAAAATCGGCCTGCACCGCATTCCGCTCGGGCATCTCCCGCGAGCGGCTGGCAAAGAGTCCGCGGATGTAAGTCAACGACGCCTCGTCGCGAACCAGTCCGACGCCGGCCGCACGGGCGATGCCTTCTCGCGTCAGGTCGTCGGCCGTGGGACCAAGTCCGCCCGTCGCCACGAGGACGTCGGCTCGATTGATCGCCGCGTTGAACGCCGAGACGTTGTCGGCGAGGTTGTCGCCAATGGTCGTGTGATATGCGACGTCGACGCCAATCTCGGTCAGGCGCTCCGACAACCACTGGCTATTGGTATCGAGCCGCTGACCGGTGATAAGTTCGTCGCCGATGGAGATGACTTCCGCGCGCATAGAATATCAAAGGCGTTTTCGGCGAGCGCCATGCGAGAAACTTGATATCACAATTTGCGATATCAAGTTCGTAAACTGTTGCTGGGTAAGCTGAAACGCAATTCCTTCCGGCAACCGATGCAGGTTTTCGGCAACTTGATTGTTGAGTCGCTCAGGCTCACCGGTCGGAATTGGCTTGTTTTTTGGCCATGCATCAGAGCATAGCGCGTTGGAATTTGATCGCAAGGCCCGCATATTCTATTGGCTTCTATTAGATCGGCCGCTTGCGTCGCCGCCGAACTCCGCTTAGACTTCTAGTAACTCGGGATTTGTGGCCGCTTGCAGCCGACTGACTGCTAAAGAGCCAAGCCGTTGCCCCCCATGCCCCTTGCGGCGTGGAGGGCGGCGGCATCATTCAGTGAGCTTGCTAATAGCGAGCCGCATTCGCCGAGAGCGTGTGCGGCTTTTTTCGTGTTCGCACAGAAGGGCCGCTGTGTACCCACGGTGCGGCTTTCGTGTCGCAAACCGGTAGCACCACTCACTGAGTATCCAGAAATGAGTCATGTGAAAATGTCCCGTTCAATGGCCTCCGGCGGCGGTTCCTCCAACTCGGGCAGCTTGCCGGCCAACGATCCGCAGTTCGCAACGCTCGCCGTGCATGCGGGCGAAGCTCGGCAGAAGCCGGGCGATTCAATCACCGACCCGATTTTCTGCGCGTCGACGTACACGTTTGAAAACACGCAGGCGGTGATCGACTACATCGAGCAGGAGCAAAGTCGCGAGGAGTACGGCCGCTACGGCAACCCTGGCGAGCGAGTCGTCGAGCGGAAGCTCGCGGCGCTTGAAGGCGGGGAAGAGGCCATTCTTTTCTCCAGCGGCATGGCGGCGATGGTCGGCCTGTTGATGGCCAAGCTCAACGCCGGCGACGAGGTGATCTTCTTCGACGAGTGTTACCACCGCAGCCGCGAGTTCTGCACGAAGCACCTCTCGCGGTTCGGCGTGACGACCCGGCAGGTCACGGCGTGCGACTACGACGCCATGGAAGCGGCCATCACGCCGCACACCCGGCTGCTGGTGAGCGAGTCGCCCACCAACCCGCATTTGAGCTGCGTCGATTTGGAGCGGTTCGCGGAGATCGGACAGAAGCGCGGCGTCGACACGCTAATTGATGCAACATTGGCCACGCCGTACAACTTGCGCCCGATTTCCGCGGGCGTCGATTATGTTCTGCATTCGGCGACGAAATACTTGGGCGGTCACAACGACCTGCTTGCCGGCGTCGTCATCGGCACGAAAGCGAAGACCGAGGCGGTGCGAAACTTGCGCGGGATTATGGGCGCGATCAACGGGCCGCAGAACTGCTACCTGTTGGCCCGCGGCCTGAAGACGTTTGAGTTGCGGATGCAGCGGCACAATGACAACGGCATGATGGTCGCCGAGTTTCTCGCCGGCCACTCACGGGTGGAACGAGTTTACTATCCGGGCCTGCCGTCGCATCCGTACTACGACGTTGCTCGCAAGACGATGCGCGGCTTCGGCGGCCTCGTGACGTTCCTGGTAAAGGACGCGGACTGGCGCGCCACCGCCGACATCGTCGACGCCGTGAAGATTCCGCGGATCGCCCCGAGCCTGGGCGGCGTCGAATCGCTCATCGAACAGCCGCTAGTGATGAGTTACTATCAACAGACGCCGGAAGCCCGCCAGCAATACGGCATCCCGGACAATATGATCCGCATGTCGTGCGGCATCGAGAGCGCGGACGATTTGATTGCTGATCTCAGTCAGGCGCTCGATGCCACGCGGTAGTTCGCCGGTTTGGTTTGAGCAAATCAAGTTCTAATTAGCCGCGGGCTAACAGCCCGCCGGGGAATCGCCGATGAAGTTTCGAACGCGAGCGATCCACGTCGGCAACGAACGTTGCGCTCAAACGGGCGCCGTCGTCCCGCCGTTGCACTTGGCTTCAACGTTTGTTCAGCCCGGGGCTGGCGAGTGGGGCCAGTACGACTACTCCCGCAGCGGCAATCCGACGCGTAAGGGGTTTGAGACGACGCTCGCTTCGCTGGAAGGCGGTTGCGGGGCCTTGGCTTTCTCAACCGGCATGGCGGCGACGCATTGCGTCATCGCATCGCTCGAGTCGGGGGACCATGTCGTCGCCGGGTCGGATATGTACGGCGGTACCTACCGCCTGTTGTACAAAGTGGCTAACCGCGCGGGTATTGGAGTCACGCTGGCGGACACGACGGACCTTGCGGCGCTGGAAGCTGCCATTACGCCCGCCACGAAGCTGGTTTGGATCGAAACCCCTGGCAATCCCCGGATGTCGATCACCGACATTGCGGCTAGCGCCGAGATCGCTCACCGCCACGGCGCCTTGCTTGGCGTCGATAGCACGTTCGCGACGCCGGTGCTTACCCGGCCGCTGGAACTTGGCGCCGACGTCGTCATGCACTCGGCCACTAAATACATCGGCGGGCACAGCGATCTTATGGGCGGAGCGCTTGTCGTTCGCGACGAGAAGTTGTTCGACGAGTTGTACTTCGTTCAGAATGCGACCGGCGCCATCATGGGGCCGTTCGAAGCGTTCCTCTGTTCTCGCGGTCTCAAGACGCTGGAACTGCGCGTCCGCGAGCAGTGCCGCACCGCGCAGGCTTTGGCGGAGTGGCTGGCTTCCCATCGGCAGGTTGCGCGGGTACTCTACCCGGGCTTGCTCGACCATCCAGGATATAAGATCGCTTGCCAGCAGATGGACGGTGCGTTCGGCGCCATGATGTCGTTCGAACTTCGCGGCGACTTTGCGGCGGCGAAGCGCTTCGCGGAGGCGACCGAGCTGTTTCAACTCGCGGTGAGCCTCGGCGCGGTCGAATCGTTAATCGAGCAGCCGGCCTCGATGTCGCACGCCAGCTACGATGCGGCGGATCGCGCGAAATATGGTATCGTCGACGGCTTGATTCGCATTTCCGTCGGCCTGGAAGCGGTTGAAGATTTGCAGGCCGACTTACAGCAGGCTTTCACCGCCCTTAACGCCTAATCTCATTTAGCCCCCGGTCAGTGACCGGGGGCAAACTGGAGCAAATGATGCAACTCGGTTTCGTCACCGCCATTTTCGGCGAGCTTTCGTTCGAACAAGTTCTGCAACACGCATCGGAGATGGGCTACGACTGCGTCGAGGCGATGTGCTGGCCGCTGGGAGCGCGGGACCGCGATTACGGCGGCGTGACTCATATCGACTGCACCAATTTCACCCAGGCGGAGGCCGACAAGGTTCGCGCCCTGTGCGAGAAATACGGCGTTTCGATTTCGGCGCTCGGTTACTATCCGAACTCGCTGTCGCATGATGAAGAAGAGGCCCAACTCGCGCAGGCTCACATTCGCAAGGTCATCGACGCCGCAAAGAAACTCGCGCTGCCGGGCATCAACACTTTTGTGGGCGCCAACCACTTACTTCCGCTCGACGACAATTTACGCCTCTTTGAGAAGGTGTGGCCGGAGATTATTCGCTACGCTGAAAACAGCAATATGCGCGTGGGGATCGAGAATTGCCCCATGCTGATTGACAAGAGTTGGCCGTTTGGTTGGAATCTCGCCCGCACGCCGGCGATCTGGCGGCGGATGTTCGAGATCATTCCGTCGCCGTTCTTCGGGTTGAATTACGATCCGTCGCACTTACGGATGCAATTGATGGATCCGATCGCGCCGATCCGCGAATTCGGTCAACGAATTTTTCATACCCACGCGAAGGACATGCGGATCGACCACGAAAAGCTCGACCGGCTGGGTTCGCTCGCCTTGCCGATGGATCGCAGCACGGCGAAGGTTCCCGGCCTTGGCGACGTCAACTGGGGCAAGTACATCGGCGCCTTGGCCGACGCAGGTTTCGACGGGCCGGTCTGCGTTGAGGTCGAAGACCACGCCTTCGAAGGCAGCGTCGAGCGGCGACGCAAGTCGCTGGAGATCAGCTATCGAGTCTTGCGCCCGCTAATAGCGTAACTATGTGCCGCCGATGAGGAACGTCATCCTGAGCGCAGCGAAGGATCTAGCGTTACGCCAGATTCTTCGCTGCGCTCAGAATGACCGGCGCTTGAGATTTACTTTTTCACGATCCTCCAGCAGCGGTGGATTCGTTTGTTGCGGAAGTCTTCAGGAACGGTGTGCTTGCTGATCTCGCGAACGTCGGCGGCGGCGAGCGATTGCTCATCGAGCTTGAACTTGCGAAAGTTCGTCGAAAAGTACACTGCTCCGCCGGGTCGCATGACAGAGAGCACTTGCCGCAGGAGGCCCGCGTGGTCGCGCTGCACGTCCCAGTCTTCGTCGAGTCGCTTGCTGTTCGAGAACGTGGGCGGGTCGACGACCGCCAGGTCGAATGGCGGCCGTCCGCGAAGCGATGCGAGGAACTCGCGCGAGTCGTCGCGGATGAATTGGTGCGCCGGTCCGTTCAGACCATTGAGCCGCAAGTTCTCTTCGGCCCAGTCCAGGTAAATGGCGGAGAGATCGACGGTGATGGTTTCCGTCGCGCCGCCAGCCGCGGCGTACGACGTGAACGCGCCGGTGTACGCAAACAGGTTTAGAAATCGCGTCCCGGCGGCCGCCTCGCGGACCATGGAGCGCGTGAGGCGGTGATCCAGAAACAGCCCCGTGTCGAGGTAGTCGGAAAGGTTGACTTGAAACTTGAGGCCCCCCTCGTTGACCACCCGCATCGCGCGCCGATCATCGACGCGCTCATACTGCGAGTCTCCCCGCTGCCGCTGGCGGTGCTTCAAGAACACCAGCTCGCGCGGCGTTTCGAGCGCTTCGGCCGCCGTGTGGACCATGTGATCGAGCCAGTCGGCGTGCTCTGCGGCCGTGCGGTCGTGCGGCCGGTCGAACTCGGCGATGTGGAGCGCATCTTCGTAGCGATCGACGACCAGCGGCACTTCGGGAATGTCGCGCTCGTAGATTCGGTAGCAGGTGATACCGCGCTTCGTGGGCCACCGTCGTAAGTGCCGTGCTAATTTTTTGAGGCGGTTGCCAAACTCGATGCCCTGCCGCTCGGCCTCCTCGCGCAAACCGCCAAATGCGGGCGCGGGCCTCGTTGGCAACTCGGGCTTCCAGGTCGCCGGCAGCGTTGCGCTGCCGGGTTCGACGTTGGGTTCGGCCGTGTCATGGGGTTCAGACAACTCGCCATCGGTACGATGCAGGCTTACGCTGCGCGAGGCGGTGGCGGAATCGTTTTCGATAGTCTTCCGTCGCGGCGGGCGAGGGCCGTAGAACTGGAAAAGCGTGCATTCTAGGCGCCCGTTGTACAGCTTGCGCCGCTTGTCCGCAGTTTGACCGACCAGTCGTTCCAGATCGGGCCGTGCCGAGAGAATAAAATGCGACCACGTCTTCAGTCGCCGCAACACGTTCGGCATCGAGCGATACAGCGCCTCGATTTCTTCCTGCTCTCCCATTCGCACGCCGTAGGGCGGATTGGTGACCACGCAGCCATACTGCCGACTGCTCGTTAACTCGGAAAACTCGTGCTGTTGGAAATGGATGTCGTCGCTCACTTCGGCTAATAGCGCGTGATGGCGGGCGAGCCGCAGCGCTTCGGGGTCCGCGTCGCAGCCGATGATACGCAGCGGCAAGGTTGGCAGGGCCAGGTCGGCCGCCTCCTCG
>JBGSYU010000626.1:0-3766 GCA_041750715.1 Lacipirellula sp. | reverse complement strand
CGCCGGGGGCGCCGCAAGCTGATTTGCCAACTCCGTACGCACTGCCCCGGCAGGCTGTTAGCCCGCGGCTACTTGACGGAGCGCGGCTCGATGAACGCGGCCAAACCCGTCAACATCGCCAGGCAGAACGGAACCCACCCGCTGGCGACGGCAAAGGAAGTCCAGACGCAGACGCCCAAGATCAGAATCAACGGCCGTGCCAGCCGCTTCCACACCAGCACCGGAAACGCCAGCAAGTAAAGCGTGATCGCGTGGCTCCACGCGGCGACAATGCGTGGGTGATCGACCAGCCCGCTGAGATCGACCAGCGACATGCCAGGCCGCGCGGCCGCCAGCCACACGCCTTCGCCGCTCCACCACGCCGCATCGGGGACCGCGAGTTGGGCCCAGCCCATCATGAGGTGGATGATGGCGAGGTGAACTTGGATGAGGCGCAGGGAGATTGTGTTGAAGGGGGACGGGGGAAGGAGGAAGGGGGAAGGTGTTCGGGCGCTGCGTTGGAAGCGTGACAGGATGGACAACGCGTCGCAGCAGCGGCCGATGCATAGGTAAGTCATCAGCATGATGAGGATGTGCTCGAACTCGCCGATGAGCAGCGGGGCTCGGGTGAAGAAACTGAGCGTGACCAACGTCGCGGCGATCGCCATCGCCCGGCCGCCGATGCCCAGCGTGTAGAACCCCAGCACCGCCAGCGATATCCAGTATGCGGGCCACAGCAGGCCGTCCGGTACATAGTCGAGCAGCGACCGCTGGCCGCTCCACAACTCGCGGATGAGCGACACTGGCAGCATGCCGTCCGAGGCGAACCAGCGCTCCAAGTCGGTCGCGTAGGTCGCCACGGCGTAGATGGCTAGCAGTCCCGTGGCGATGCGCAGCACGCCGAGCGTCGTCGCCGTCGTCGGCGTGAACCAGAACCGGTTCCATGCCGCGCCGATGGCGGCGTTCAGGTCGTTGATGTATCGCGTGACAGTTTGCATGCAGAGTGTTGTTGGACGTTGTTCAATTAGCCCCCGGTCACTGACCGGGGGCTAAATGGGCGTGCGGCGGCGCCGCCGCGGGTCGTACCACTTCCGACCGCTGCCCGACGGCCGCCTCGCGCGAACCCTGGTAGTGCGACTCCACCGGGTTCCACACCATGAAAATCGTAATCGGATCCGGCGGCGGTTTCTCGACGACCTGCTGCTGCAAACCGCCTTCACGCATCACGTAGGCGTAGCTCACCTCGGCCGCAATCGCCCGCGGCAGCCGCCGCGACGGCAGGCGCAAGCACCGCAGCACGTAGGGATCGTGCGGCAATCCCTGAGCCCGCGCCCAACGCTCGGCCACTTGAATGGGAAGTTGCGTGCGGAGATCGGCGTTCTCCTCAAACAGGTCGTCGAAGAACGCCACATGATACGCCAGTTGCTGATACCGCTGCCGGCGGATACGCGACGCGGCCCGATCGTCGGGCAGCTCCGCCAGCACCTCTCCAGGTTCCGCGGACGACGCGCCCATTTCGAGGAGCTGCAGGCGGTGGGTTCCGTCGTCGGGCCCCGCTCCGGCCAGCGCGAAGTTGTACGCGGTGTCCATCATCAGCAGTTGCAGGTACTGCCGGGCGAAGGGAATCAGCCGCAGTTGCTGCCCGAACATCGACTTGCCGCCGCCCATGTTTACGGCCAGGCCGACGCTCAAGCAGAAGAAGTGCAGCATGAGTAGCACCGTGGCGATGCTTTGCCAGCGCGGCGTGGCGGGAGCGGCGGTGGGCGAATGCGACGTCATGGGCGAGGCGGCGAAGATAACGTGTGGAGGATTTCCAGGGTAGGCCGCATGCGAAAAGGATTCAACCGCCAAGGCCGCCAAATTTAGCCCCCGGTCAGTGACCGGGGGTTAAACGATCGAGCCGACATCCATGCGTATGCTGGCCACGCGGCGCCGGCCCACTACACTTAAGGTGCCGCGACTCCCGCAACCCTTCCACGCGAACAAGTTTGATGGCCGACGATCGACAACCAACCCCTGATACGGCCGCCGGTTCGCCAGACGCCTATCCGCACATCTACGTCAACGACACCGACGTCGATTTCCCTTTTCACCAGACGATCGGCTTCGGCCGCTACTCCGATTTCAAGCCGCTCGCCGTAGGCGGGTCGGCCCAATTGCGAACGTGCCGCGATAAGAATCTGGGACGCACGGTGGTGATGAAGACGCTGCATCCGCACTTGGCCAACGACCAGTACATGCAGTCGCGGTTCCTGCGCGAGGCCCGCGTCACCGCGCAGTTGCAGCATCCGGTCACGGTGCCGGTGTACGACCTCGGCCGCGATCTGGAGGATCGGCTGTACTTCACCATGAAGAACGTCGAGGGCGACACGGTTCGCAGCATCATCGAACGCCAGGCCGCCGGCGACGGGCAGGCGATCGAGCAGTTCGATCTGGAACGCATGCTGGGCGTGCTCGTGCAAGTATGCAGCGGGCTGTCGTACGCCCACGCACACGGCGTGGTGCATCGCGACGTGAAGCCGGAGAATATTTTGGTCGGCGCCTTCGGCGAGGCAGTGCTGCTCGATTGGGGCGTCGCCAAGGTGTGGGCCATGGACGGTGACGAGGCGGAGACGCGCATGATGGAACACCAGGTGCTCACCGACGTGAACCAACGACCGGGCACGCCGCTGTACATGTCGCCCGAGCAAGTCCGCGGCGGCGGCGACGACATCGACGCGCGGACCGACGTCTACAGCGCCGGCGCCGTGCTGTACGAAATTCTCACGCTGACCGAACCCTTGCGCGGCAAGCAGGTTCAGGAAACGTTCAACAAGATCGTGAGCGAAATGCCGCCGCAACCGCGCGACCGGGCGCCGCAGCGGCACATCCCCGCAGAGCTGGCCGACATCTGCATGCGCGCCCTGGCCAAGAAACCCGAGGACCGATTCCAAACGATGCAGGCGATGATCGACGCGATCCGCGACTTCCGCGGGCGGGCGCTGGAGTCGCTGCCGAATCGGTAAACAGAAGAAGTGCAGCCGCAAAAAGGCACAAGAGGCGCAAAAAAAACGACGAAGACGTGGACTTGAGCGTCGTCCTCCCTTTCCCCAACTTTCCCCCCTTTTTTTGCGCCCTTTGTGCCTTTTTGCGGCTGTCTTACCTGCCTCTCTTTTGGCATTGGCGGCAATAGAACGTCGACCGCTGCGCTTGGACGATGCGCTGGATCACGCCGCGGTTGCAACGCGGGCATGGCTGGCCGACCTTGGCGTAAACGCGGTGTTCGTTCTGGTAGCCGCCCCGTTTGTTGAGGGCGTTGCGGTAGGTGCCGTCGCTGAGGGTGGAACCTTCGTAGCGGATGGCGGTTTCAAGGACTTCAATCGCGGCCGCGGCCATGGCGGACCATTGGCGGCCCGTGAGCTGGCGGCACGCACGCGCCGGATGAATACCGGCGAGGTGGAGGATTTCGGAAGCATACAGATTGCCGATGCCGGCGACGGCGCGCTGGTCCAACAGGGCGACCTTGATCGCGCGCTGCGAGCTGCCGAGGCGCTCACGATAAAGCGCTGCGGTCATGTCGAGCGCGTCGGGGCCGAGTTTTTCGAGGCCGAATTGCACGTTGAATTGCCGTACGTTGAACAGCCGCACGTTGCCGAGGCCGCGGCGATCACAGTAGACGAGTTGCTTGGCGCCGCCGCGAAGGCGCAAGCGGAAGCGGGCGTAGAGCGGGTCGGGCGGCTCGTCGAGCAGCAGCAGCCCGGTCATCCGCGGTTCAAACACGATCGCCTCGCCGCGATCGAGCCACAGC
>JBGSYU010000625.1:0-2285 GCA_041750715.1 Lacipirellula sp. | reverse complement strand
TCGGCCGCGGCGCCGATCGCGATGCCGCAGCGGCAGATGCAGCCGCAGCAGCGCTTCGCTCAACGCGGCGGCAATAATATGCCGGTGCCGTATGCACGCACGATGCAGGGCAACGTGCAGCAAGCCAACTACGGTGGCGATTGCCCCCCGGGCGGCGCTATGGGCGGTCCGGGATTCGGAGGTCCAGGAATGGGCGGCGTGCTCGGCGCTATGGGCGGCTCGGTGTCGCACGACAATCCGCAAATGCCCGGCTACGCCTGGCCAAGCTACGCCGCGTATCCGAACTACGCGGCTCTGACCTATCCGAAGCAGTATTCGGCCGCCGCTTGGCCGTACATCGGTCCGTTCTATCCCTACCCCCAAGTGCCGCTCGGATGGCGCAAGGTGACGCTGGAGTGGGACGACGGCTGGTGGTTCCTCGACTTCAAGGACTGCAAGGATTGCCATTAGGCGAGAGCTGTCAGCTTTCAGCTATCAGCTTTCAGCCAGGAAAAAATCGGAACGCCACGCCTCACAGACCTCCGTCGGCCCTACCCAGGGTCGACGGGGGTTTGTTTTTTTGAAGCAGACGGCGTTCAGCTTTCAGCACTCAGCCAGAAGAGAATACTCGGAAAGTCACCCTGGTATCCGCCGCAAGAATCTGTCCTAACCCTTCAGCAAACCGCACCGCCACAGCGTCCACTCTGGCTGAAAGCTGATAGCTGACCGCTGATAGCTCCTGCTGATAGCTGACCGCTGATAGCTCCTCGCCTCTTTCTTCGGAATATCCCGCAAGTTTTACCCAGAATCACTCGATACCTTTCTGTGGATCGACCGCAGAGAGCGCGGAAGCGCCGCGGTCATTGGCGTTTGGCGCTAAGCCGCAAGCGGCATGAATCACTTATCGAAGGGCTAGCAGGATGTCTCGTCGAACCGCCCCCACCGCGTTGCTCGTCGCCATGGGCGTTTGCTCGCTGGCCAGCACCGGCTGCATGCACCTCGGGCCGAACCTGGGAATCTTCGCGTTTCCCATTCCGGTAAGCCCGTACCAGCAGAAGCAAAAGGAAGACAGGTTCTGGGAGCACGAGCGCTACGAACGGGCGCCGATCCTAGGCCCCGTCACCTCGGGCGCCGAGGTTATCGCGCTCGATCCGCCCAGCGACGACGAAGTGATGCGGGCCCTGGAGAAATCGACGCCCGTCGAAGGCGGCGTGCCGCTGCTCTACGAGCGCAACCGTAACAATGTTCGCGTCGTCAAGGAAAAGATCGCCGACTACATCGATCCGCCGCGGCACTACCCGGTGGTAGGTCCGGCGCAACAGCACCACGCCCACTACAAGTGTACGGTGTACTACGAAGACGTTCGCCGCATCGGCTGGCCCGTGCCGCATACCCTCCGGGATGAAGACGCCCGCGAGGTGATCTACGTCGATCACAATCATCTGCACATGGTCGGCAACGTCGACACGGGCGAGAGCAGCCCGTACTGAAGAGGCTGTCGGCTATCGGCCGACTGCTGGCCGCCAGAAGGAACTCATATCACATTCTGGCTGACAGCCGATAGCTGACAGCCGTCACACGCCGCTTAGCCCCGACCAAGCTTGGTCGGGGCTATTGTCGGTTCTGCTAACCGCCGAAGTGACCGTCCATGAACCCCGACGTTCAACCAGCCGCCGGCGTCATCCCTACCACCAGCCTCTGGCAGATTCTCGTCGCCGGCGGGCCGCTGCTCATTCCAATCGTTCTCTGCTCGTTCGTACTGCTGCTGGTGGTATTCGAGCGGCTGATGTCGCTGCGGCGAAGCCGCATCGCGCCTCGGCTCTTCGTCGAGCGGTTTCTGCTGCGCATCGGCGAAGGCGCCGTCGACCGCAACGGCGCGCTCGAATTGTGCGATGAAGATCCCAGTTTGGTGGCGGGCGTCTTCGCCGCGGCGCTGCGCAAATGGGGCAAGCCCGCCGTCGAAGTCGAGCAAGCCGTGCTCGATGAGGGCGAACGGGCGGCCAACTCGATGCGGCGCTACCTCCGCGTCATCAACGGCGTCTCCACCGTCTGCCCGCTGTTTGGCCTGCTGGGCACGGTATGGGGCATGATTGAATCGTTCAACGAGATCGCCGGCAGCTCCGCGATGGGTAAGCCCGAACTCTTGGCCGGCGGCATCGGCTCCGCGCTGATGTCCACCGCCGCGGGCCTGTGCGTTGCGATCCCCGCGATGATCCTGTACATGTACTTCATGGGCCGCGTCGACTCGCTCGTCATGGAAATCGACCGCGAAAGCCAGGAACTCGTCCACCTCATCTCCGCGGAAG
>JBGSYU010000624.1:0-6458 GCA_041750715.1 Lacipirellula sp. | reverse complement strand
AGTAGCATCCGCGGCATGAGCCGCGACGCATGGTCGGGCCCCTGCGACGGCGCTAGCGGGCTCACTGCGTCGCCCGAGAGATGGTAAACGGCGCAAACGCCGCATTCGTCGTGGAGTTCACTCATGAAACAGAGTGGCGCGAGGGTCGGGGGGCGCGAGGCGGGATTTCAAAGCGAGCCGGGGCGTCTCGCCCCCGGCATATGATTCTACGCCGCGGCCCTGAATCCCTCAACCACGCATGAAGCGCCTGCATGTTCACACGCGGCCCGTGATATACTCGCGGGCATGAGTTCTACCACATCGCCGCCGGGACTGCGCATCTCGCTCCGCGAGCTTCTGATCCTCGTCACCGCCGTCGTTATCGGTTGCGCCGCGCTGAAACTCGCCAATGAGTACTGGCTCGCCGCCATCTCGCTGATCACGCTGCTCACGTTCATCACCCTTGCGGTCATAGCCATGGTCGATCGAGAGCGACGCCAAGCGTGGGCCCTAGGATTCGTCGCAGGCGCCGGGATTTACCTAGCCCTTGTGTTCTCGATGCGCGTCACCGGCGACAACACGGGCATAATGCGAACCTTTAACGCCGAACTCAACCCTGACGCTGGTTGGCTTCCCACTACGCTTGCGGTTCGTCCGATTTACAACTCTCTCCACGACCACTGGTACATCGATCCCTCCGGCACTCGCATTCGTCAATCGGATGTTCCGCCAGCGGCGTTGCAAACCGCAACGGGCGCACCTGGCGGCGGGTACAGTTATGCAGGCGAGCAACCAAACCGAAAGCACTTCATGCTCATCGTCCACTGCCTTTGGGCGCTGCTCTTCGGCTACGCCGGCGGCCACTTCGCGCGGTGGGTGTATTTCCGCCGCATGCGCGAGCAGAACTAGGCTCCCCCAGTAGCCGCGGGCTAACAGCCCGCCGGAGTAGCGCGGTTGAGCTTTTCGCCTGCGACTGTTAGTCCGCGGCTACTAGCAGGGAATGAGGGTTAATGGCGTTTCCATTCTTCGGGATCGATATACGCCCCATACTTCGTCGCCGTCGCCAGCCGCGAGAAGAAGTCGTACGCTGCTTGCGACACGTCATGAATCGCCCCCTTGAACTCCTCACCCTTACCGTAGGCCCCCATCACCACCACGATGTACGGCCGCTTCTCCAGCTCGACGATCGCCCACTCCGTTGCCACGCCGGGAATCGCACCCGACTTGAATGCCACCGGAACGCCCGTCGGCAGCGCCGACTTCACGTCGCCCGGCTTTTCCTTACGGAGAATCGCCAGCGCGTGGTCGCTCACTTCGCGGCTCACAAACTTCCCTTCGTGCAGCAACCGCAAAATCTTCGCCGCCTCCGCGGGGGTCGACACATTCTCGTCGCCGCGCGCGCTGGCGTCCGTATCCATCATCCGCCGCTGCAATTTCGTCTGTTTGCAGCCGAGCGACGCCATCGTTTCGGTGACGTTCTTCATGTCTACCAAATCAATGAGCATGTTCGTCGCCGAGTTGTCGCTCAGCACGATCATCAACACGCAGAGGTCGGCGGCGCTCATCTGCGTGGTGCGGTCGCCCAGTTCACCCAGGATGCCGCTGCCGGCAATCTGGTGTTTCTTTTCGACCCAGTGCTTTGCCTCCAGGTCGAGCTTTCCTGCGTCCGCCTGTTTGAGCACCTCCATCAGAATCGGAACCTTGATCGCGCTCGCCTGCGCGAACTGGCGATCCTCATTCACCGCGAACCGATGCTCGCCGGTCAGGTCCTCGACGACGATCCCCATTACGCCGTCTACTCCGGCGGCAATTTTCTCCAACCGCGCCTGCACTTTGGCCTCCACTGGCTTTATAAGGTCATCATCCGCCCATGTGCTGCTGGCTGAAAACAGTAGGCATAGCGTGCATATCTCACGCAAAGGCGCCAAGGCGCAAAGACGACGCAAAGAAGGCAAGATCGTGCGGGTGTTCACGTTTAGGGCTAGTCCGAGAGCCAAGGGTTCATATGAATGCTTTTACCTTCTCTCTTCTTTGCGCTGTTCTTTGCGCCTTAGCGCCTTTGCGAGAGACTATTCCTTCTCTTTACCGTCGGAATCAGCCTGCTTATACCGCAGCCCCGCGATCATCGCTTCGCCGTATTCCTTCCACAGCTTCTCGCCATCCATGCCGGCGTCCTCGGGCAACTCCACCGTGACGATCGGCTTGCCAAGGGTCAGTCCCACGAACGAACCCAGCGAACCCGGCCGGCTGCCCACCTGCTTCAACGGCAGGCGGCATTTCGCGGCCATCGCCGCGGCCATCTTCTTCGATTCCTCGCCGTCGTAGTCCATGCAGTCCAGCGGCTGGTGAATCGTCACGACGCGATCGGGGAAGTACGTCATCATCACTCGCATCAACGCGCGGCTCTCCGGCTCCGAGAGCGGCGTATCGCCGTGAATCTTCACCGCCGCGTCGAAGTTACCGGCGGGAAAATTTCGATTCAAGTCGACGCCGTTCTTGTTGTGCCGCACATTGTCGGCGAAGCCGTCGGGGTTCGCCACGGGCACGATCACCACGCGACGCCCACTAAGCTCCTCCGGATGCGCCTTGAGCCACTCGACGAACTTTTCGGCAAGCGGCGTGCCCGCCGCCTCGTTGCCGTGGATCGTGGCGATCAGCCAGAATACGTCGTCGCCGTCGCCCAGAGTGAGGCACTCAATCGGCCGCCCTTCAAGCGATTTACCCACCACCTGCGTCTCGACTTTCACCTCCGCAGAGGCGCGACCACAGAGCGTTGCCAGAATCACCAGTGAAACGAATGAGCTACGACGCATAACCATCCTTTGAGAGGGAACTTCGACACCGCTAGAAACATCGAACAACCGACCGATAGCATGATGGCCCACCGCCGGCCGCCCGTCAAATCGCCTTAGTCTCGTTACAAAGCCGTTACCCCAATCCCATTGTGGCAAGCGACCTCCGCACCGTAGAACATTCACAGCCGCGCCCCCATTTCACCCGCAGGAACCCTTCCATGCCCCGCCGACCTCAGACCCTACTGCTCCTCGCTTGCGGCTTAGCGCTTGCCGCGTCCGCCGCATCCTCGCACGCCGCCGCCACCGAAGGCCGCGTCACCGAGGTCACGCTCTACCGCGGCCAGGCCCAGGTCACCCGCACCGTTCCCGTCGAGGCCGCCGCCGGCCGCATCGAAGTGGTCGTCGGCAACCTTCCCGAGCAAATCGTCCCGGGCAGCCTGTTCGCCGAAGGCGGCGATGCGGTCGAAATCCGCGCGGTCCGTTTCCGCACCCGCGCCGTCGGCGAGGAGCCCCGCGAAGAAGTCCGCGCGCTCGACCAGCAGATTCTGGAAACGCAACAACAGCTCGAACTCGCCCAAAAGCGCCAGGCCCTGCTCGTCAAACGAACCGAGTACCTCGCCAAGCTCGAAGGCTTCGTCGCTCCCACGGCTCAGACCGATCTTACCAAGGGCGTGCTCGACGCCGAAGCCCTCGAACGCCTCACCGCGTTCACCTTCGCTCAGCACGACACCATCGCGACCGAAGAAGTGCAACTGGGTAAGCAGGTACGCGAACTCGGCGAACAAATAGAACTGCTCAATCGGCAAAAGGCCGAAATTACCGCCGGCGCCTCGCAAACCATTCGCGAGGCCGTCATCTTCGCCCAGAAGGACGGCGAAGCGCCGACCGAGATTCGGCTGAATTACCTCGTCGCCAACTGCGGCTGGTCTCCCTCCTACACGATGCGCGCCGGCGACGATCGTCAGCACGTCCGCGTCGAATACAACGCGCTCATTCAGCAGCTCACCGGCGAGGATTGGAACGACGTGAACCTCACGCTCTCCACCGCTTCTCCGGCGCTCAGCGCCGCCGGCCCCGGGCTGGCGCCGTTCCACGTCACGCTCTCCGCCGACCCCGGCGTACAGCCGTCGTCGGCCGCCAATACTCCGGCTCTCGCGGGCGGCGCACCGGACCAACAGGCCGATCCCTTCTACGGCCGCGGCGCCTCGAAAAGCCAAGTGATCGACGAGCTTGCCGGCCTCAACTCCCGCCGCACCGAGTTCGGCGTCGCCGTCAATAACGCCGTCAACTTCGCCGAGAGCAACCGCCTGAGCTGGAGTCTGAACGAGTACGCCTGCGCGGTGCAACAACTGGAGCTCAACGGCGACGCCATCGCGCTCAGCGTCCTACGCAGCGACGGCGCCGACGAACGCGACGGACCGAGTCTCAGCTACAAACTCGGCGACGGCGTGAGCCTCGCCAGCCGCAGCGACCAGCAGATGGTCCGCATTATGCAGACCGACATGGAGAGCCAGTTCTACCACGTCGCCGTTCCCGTGCTCACCTCGTACGTCTACCGCGAGGCTGAGTTAAAAAATGCCAGCGAGCAAGACCTGCTCGCCGGCCCGATGACCGCATACCTCGACGGTCGCTTCGTTGGCCGAGGCGAGATTCCGACGGTCGCTCGCGGCCAACAGTTCGTCGTCGGCTTTGGCGCCGACGCGCAGCTTCGCACGCGCCGCGAGCTCGTCGACAAGACCGACAGCGTTCAAGGCGGCAATCGCGAGACGCGCTTCGAGTATCGGCTCGTGGTCGAAAACTTCGGCGGCACGCCGACGCCGGTCCGCGCGATCGACCGCCTGCCGCACAGCGAAAAGGGCGACGACATCCGCATCACGCTGGGCAAGACCAGCGATCCGGTCAGCGACGACAAGCTCTACCAACGCGAAGAGCGCCCGATGGGCCTGTTGCGCTGGGACGTCGAAGCCGCTGCCAACGCCGCCGGCGAAGAAGCGCGGCTTATCACTTACGACTACACCGTCGAATACGACCGGCAGTTCGTCGTCTCCAGCCCCGAGTCGAAGCAAAACTTGCAAGAGGAGTTTGAGCGTCTCCAACGCGAGCGGCAGAAGCGGTAGCGCGTCTTCGTTCGGCCATACCCGTTTAGCCCCCGGTCACTGACCGGGGGCTAAATTTTGGGCCAGGCGCGCTTGCGGCTTAGCGATCCCCGCTCGTGACGTCGATCGCATGCGCTTGCAGATCCTCCAGATCCACAAACTCCAGCGCCGAGATATGCGTCGCCCCCAGCACGATCGCCGGCGCCGCGCCCGCTTCGAGCGCTTCCTTCCACCGCTCGACGCATAAACACCAGCGATCGCCTTCCGTCAATCCAGGAAACTGGTACAGCGGATTCGGCGTGCTCAAGTCGTTGCCGCGATCGCGCGAGAACGTGAGAAACTCGTCCGTCACCTCGACGCACACCAGATGTAGCCCCACGTCATCGGGGCCGGTGCGGCAGCACCCGTCGCGGTAAAAGCCCGTCATCGGATCGGTCGAGCACGGCTCCAACTCTTCCCCCAGCACATTTTTCGGCATGCCCATGTGAATAAACTCCCAAAGATTCTAACCCGCCGCCCGCACCTAGTGTACCAAATCGCATCAGGTCAGGCTTTTAGCCAAACGCGATTTCCTGGAATGCGTCGGCCTGAATTGCGTACTATCCATCGGCAAACGATACTAGACCCGCCGACTGGCCTGCCCATCCTCACGCCATGTATACTCAATGCCCATCCTCCGCCACGCTCTCGTCCCGGTCGAAGCGCTCGTCTACGGGGTTTCCTACGCGTTCCTGCAGAACATCATCCGCTCGCCAACGCCGCTCGACGCCGAGTGGACCTGGAACGCCGTTACCAAGGACATGCCCCGCGGAACCGACTGGATCCGCACGACCTGGCCGCTGAAGCCGCTCCGCCCGCTGGTGATTCGCGCGAAGATGAAGCAGGACCATGTGCTGGGCATTTCGGCCCACTACGACGTGTCGAACGACTTCTACAAGTTGTTTCTCGACAAAAAGTACATGTTTTACTCCTGCTCCGATTTCAATCCTGGCGACACGCTCGAGCAGGCCCAGCAGAACAAGGCGGATTTTATCCTCAAGCTGATCGACCCCCAGCCGGGCGAGAAGATTATGGAGCTTGGCTGCGGCTGGGGTTCGATGCTCCGCCGCATTGAAGAGGCCACCGGCGAGAAAGATAACCTTTACGGGCTGACGCTATCGCGCGAGCAGAAGGCGTATAACGATCAGGAGAATCACTTCAACGTCGACTTCGACAACTTCATTACACGCGAGTACGAGCCGGAGACGTTCGACAAGATCTATTCGATCGGCGCCTGGGAGCATGTCCGGCAGAACGAAATCCCTCAACTCTTGAAGAAGCTGCACTGCGCCCTCAAGCCTGGCGGCCGCTTGGTCAAGCATTTCTTCCTCCGCGCCAACGACCACCTCATGGGCCCAGTCGCCTGCTCGCAGATTTACTTTCCCGGCTCGATGGGCGCCTCCTACCGCTTTCACGCCCGCGCGTGGGAAGACGCCGGTTTCCGCATCCGACATTGCTCGGTTCACGACTACCGGCCCACATTGCGGGCCTGGTTCGACCGCCTCGTCGAGCACAAAGAAGAAGCGCTGAAGCTAGTGAACGTGCAAAC
>JBGSYU010000623.1:0-3291 GCA_041750715.1 Lacipirellula sp. | reverse complement strand
GTGCGACCGACCGCCACCGCCCAATCGCCGGGGCGAACTTCGCCGATCGCCGCCGGCTCGGGAGTCGGCAGCGGCTCGCCGGCGTCGACCTTCAGCAGCACGAGCATGCGGCTGGTGTCACGGCCGATGATTTTCGCTGGCCGCTGCTGGCCGCCAGGCAGCCGCGCGAGAATCGACGTGGGCTCTTGCGCGAAATTAAAGGCGCTCGACACGATGTAACCGTCGGCGCCGACGATGAGGCCGGTGGTCGGCCCCTGCGCCAGTTCCTGCTGGTCGAGCCGGTCCAGCCCGCCGACGGTACGAATCTGCACGACGCAATCGGCCACCGCATCGACCGCCGCGTTGAGGGCCTGCTGCTCCAGTTCCGCTAGGTCGGCGGCGCGGGCGCCAGTCCATCCGGAGCACGCCCCCACCAAGGCTATCAGTACGCCAAATGTTCGAAGGGCGTTCAACTATTCATCGCCCTCGGTTGCATCTCGTTCGACCGCGGACGATTCATTGCCTGCGCCTTTCGACGCGCTCGGCTCGTCATGCATCTCCGCCGCTCGAAGCGTCGCCTCGAAGAGCTCGCCGTTTCGAAGCACCGACAGACGCACCGCGTCGAACTTCTCGTGCGCTGAAATCGCCTCAATCACGGCCGCGCAGGACGCGCTCGGCTCGCCTTCGACGAATACCACCAGGTCGTCCGCCTTCAGCCCTGCGCGGGCAGCGGCCGATCGCGGCAGCACCGCGTCGATGTACGGCGGCGTCCGCGGCAACACGTCTGGCACCAGCACGATGCCGACGTCCGGCAGCGAGAGCGGTTCCGCGGGCGTATCCTGCGTTAGCGCATCGGCATCGACCGATCCGCCGGCGCTCATCGTTTCAGCAGCTTCGGCAAACTGATCGACCGGGATCGCGTAATGCAGCCACGCGCCCGTGGCGCGACTGCGAAGCTCCTTGCCGAGCAGCCCCAGAATTTCGCCACGCCAGTTCACCAGGGCGCCGCCGGCGGCGCCGGGATTGTTCGCCGAGGCGTCGACGATATACACCTTGCCGCGAAAGCTCGCGTCGAACGCTCCGCGCCGCGCCTGCAGCGGAGCGAGCGCCGTGATTACCCCTTGCAGCACGCTCACCGGTTCATCGCCGCCGGCGATGTTGAACAGATTGCTGACCGCGAGAACGCGATCGCCGACGTTCGCCACGGGGGCTGCGCCCAGGTTGAAATGCGGCAGCGCTTCTTCCTCCAGCGGCAGCTTCACCACTGCAAGCTCGCGGACCGGGTCGACGCCGATGACTTCACCCTTGAATTTTCGGCCGTCGTCCAAAATCACCGCCAGGTCGTCCGTATCGAGCACGTAGCTTTGCACCGTGAGGACGTGCCCCTCGGGCGAAATCAGGATGCCGGTTTGATACGCTTCGAGCCCGCTGACGCCGCCGGCCCCGTAAATCTTGACGACCTTCCGCTGCGCATCGCGAATCGTGTCGTAGAGTGACGCCGCCGTTGCGTACGATGATGCGGCAAGAGCAGCACTGGCGAAGACGCAAGCGAGCAATTGGCGGCTAACGGTAAGACGCGTGCGGAGAGCCAAAACTTAATTCTCCCCGCCTTGAACCGAGGCGCCGGCCGTCTCGAAATCCCACGATTCGATCACCAGTTCGGCATACTCGGCTTCGCCGTGGCGAATTTGCCAACGCTTAGGGAGGCGGCGGCCGGAGAACTCGCCGAAGTCGGAAAACGAGAGCTCGCACGGGTCGGCGTCGTCCGCGGAATAAAGTTCGATGCCGGTAAGATCGCCGGTTTCGTCGGCGAAGAAAAATCGCGTCTCCATGCCTTCAAAATACCCAACGAGGCAATCCTCGACACGGTTCTCGGCGCCGTGCGGCAACTTCCCGAGATAGAACACCTCGCCGAAGCGGCTTAACCCTTTGTCGAGCAGCCGCTGCCAGGCGTGCAGCGTCACCAGCAGCCCGCCGGTCCGCGGCGGGCTGAGTTGGGCGGTGAGATCATCGTTGAACAGGGCTTCGAAGCTGCCGCTGGGCAATTGAAGTTTCGCCCCGGCGGCGGTTGTGTTGAGGCGAAAGGCCCCGCCGGTTTCCAGAACGCCAGTTAGCTTCCAATCGTAACCAACATCCTCGGCCGCGCTTCGCTCCAAGTATCGACGCCAAATCCGCTGCTGCGCCTGTTCGTTGTACCAATAGTTCGCGTAGCCGCGCCGCGGCTCGTACTGCTTCGCCACCGGTTTGGGCAATGGTCGCTTCTTGGCTAGCGCCTCGAGTCCAGGGACGGGCAGCTTCGGCCGGTCTTTGTCTTCCGGCGCATCTTCGCCGTCCGGTTTGGGCGGCTCGCCCTCAGCCGGCTTGCTGGGATCGGCCTCTTCGTTCTGCACCAGCGAGATCAATTCCGACTCGTCGTGAACGCCCATCAGGCGAACTTGCGTGCTGAACAACTGCCCCTCGCGGCGATACATCAGCGGCACGCGCCACCCGCTCGGGTACACGCCCAGCACGTTCTTCAGTGCGTTCGCAGTAGTGATCTCGCGGTCGGCGAACCGCACAATGCTATCGCCGTACTGCAACCCGCGACGAAACGCATCGCTCGTTTCTAGAATATCGTCCACGACGGCGCGGCCGTTCTCCTCCGTGGAAACCGTGGCGCCGAGCGTGGCATGGTCGACGATGCGGCCGCTCTTAAGGTGATCGAGGAACCGCATAATCTGATTGATGGAGATGGCGTAGCCGACCCCCACGTTCACGCGGCCGCGCTTCTCGAACGAGCCGCGGCCATTGATGCCGATCAATCGGCCTTGGGCGTCGAACAACGGGCCGCCCGAGTTGCCGGGGTTAATTGCGGCGTCGGTCTGTAGACAGTCGGTGTACTCTAGCAGCGTTCCGGCCGGATATTGGTAGCGATGCACGCCGGAGATCAAACCGTAGGTAATGGTGGGCCGAAAATCGTCGGCGAGTAGAAACGGGTTGCCCGCGGCGAACGCCCAATCGCCCACGCGCACGGCTGCGCTGTCCCCGATCTCCGCGGCAGGAAAATCATCGCGACCGAGCAATTGGATGAGCGCCACGTCGCCCACCGGATCGATGCCGACGATCACCGCGTCGTACAACTTGCCGTCGGGCAGCCCGCACTTCATCGCGGCGCCGCAGGGCGCGGTAACGTGAAAGTTCGTCAGCGCGTAGCCATCTTTCGAAATGACGACCGCCGAGCCGCCGCCGCTACCCGCGGAATCGAACACCGCGACGGTCGCCGCCGAGGCTTTGGCAATGGCGCCGGCGCGTTCCCGCTCCGCCGCCAGCACG
>JBGSYU010000622.1:0-1540 GCA_041750715.1 Lacipirellula sp. | reverse complement strand
ACCCGACTTCTGGCTCGATCCGCGCGACCTGGGGGATATTGAACAGAACCTCGACAGCATCGAGCAGCTTCTCTCCAGCGCTCATAACCTGATGGGCTGGAATCAAGTGAGAACCGATTTTGGCTTCCGCGGTGGCGGCCAAACGGTGGCCGTCATCGACAGCGGCGTTGCCTATGACCACTGGGCGCTCGGGGGCGGATTTGGAACGGGCTATCGCGTCGTTGGCGGCTGGGACTTTAGCGAAGAGAACGACGCAAATCCTTACGACGACGGCCCCGAAGGTTCGCATGGAACCCACGTGGCCGGCATCATCGGCAATAGCAGCAGTACCAACCCGGGCGTCGCGCCCGATGTCGATCTCGTGGCGCTGCGGGTGTTCAACGACGCCGGCGAGGGCTACTTCAGTTGGATGGAAAGGGCCTTGCAATGGGTCTACACCAATCGCAACGCGTTCGCAAATCCGATCACGGCCATCAACCTGTCGATCGGCACTAGTTGGAATTCCGCCAGCATCCCGAGTTGGGCAATGCTGGAAGACGAGTTTTTGGCGCTCAAGAACGCGGGAGTTTTTATCGCCGTTTCGGCTGGCAACAGCTTCTCGAGCTACAACGAGCCGGGCCTGAGCTACCCCGCCGCCAGCCCGCACGTCGTGCCGGTGATGTCGGTGGACGACAGCGGCTCAATGAGCACCTACAGCCAACGGCACACGCGGGCGATTGGCGCGCCGGGTCGCTTTATCACTAGCACCGTTCCCGACTACGCCGGCAATCACAACGGCGTGACGGACGATTTCGCCGGCAAGAGCGGCACCAGCATGGCCGCTCCTTACGTGGCCGGCGCTAGCGTGCTGATCCGTCAGGCGATGCAGTTCGTCGGTTACACGAATATCACGCAAGACACGATCTACAACCACATGATGGCCACGGCCAATACGTTTTGGGATGCGGCCACGCAGACCAATTACAAGAGGCTGAATCTCGGCAACGCCATCGACGCCTTGATCCCCAACGACGAGTTCGGATCGACCGTCGCCACGGCGTACAACATGGGCGCCATCGGCCCCAACGCGCAACTTAGCGGCATGTTCAACACGCTCTCCGACGCGGATTACTTCCGCTTCACGGCGGGCACCACGGGCACCATGAGCTTCGCCGCCCATCTGTCGCACGGTCAAACCGCAAGCTGGCTCGCCACGGGGCTTAACGGTTGGACCAGCGGCCCCGGGGGGCAGACGTACAACTTCGATGTCGTCGCCGGCCAAACGTACACGCTCGGCATGTCTGCAACGGGACTCGCCAATTACACCCTGCAAATCACGACCGAAAGCTCGGTTGGTTTCGTCGACTGGGGTACCATCACCCACAAGCAGATTAACAACAATAGCCAAAGTGGCGAAAACTGGTACCGCGTTCAGACCAGCCAGGCGGGTTATCTGACGGCCGAGGCGTTTTACTCGGGCAGTAGCGTGTCGATCGACTGGTTCAGTACGGCGATGCAGCAAGTCGCCACGGGCGCCAGCGTCGCGGGGGGCAAGCGGGTC
>JBGSYU010000621.1:0-1609 GCA_041750715.1 Lacipirellula sp. | reverse complement strand
GGATTGGAATTTCAATAGCGTGCCCGAATGGTCGACGCTCGAAGACGAATTGGCGGCGCTTAAATCGGTCGGCATTTTCATCGCCGTACCGGCTGGGAATAGCTTTACCAGCTTGAATGCGCCCGGCCTGGGTTATCCCGCATCCAGCCCACACGTCGTGCCGGTGATGTCCGTCGACGATAACGGCTCGTTGAGCTTCTACAGTCAACGCCACTCGACCGCGATTGCAGCGCCTGGCCGAGACATCATCAGTACCGTTCCAAATTACGCTGGAAGTGGTTTTGCCAGCAAGAGCGGCACGAGCATGGCGAGCGCGTACGTGGCCGGCGCCAGCGTGCTCGTCCGCGAGGCGATGCAGTTCGTAGGCATGACGAACATCGCGCAAGACACGATCTACAACCACTTAGTGGCGACGGCAGATACGATCTCCGACTCGGCGACGTCGACCAGTTACAAACGGATGAACCTCGGCAACGCCATCAGCGCCTTGATGCCGAGCGACGACTACGGCTCGACGGTGGCCACGGCACATAATCTGGGCACCCTCAGCGGCACGTCGCAATTCAGTGGCACGATCGGTACGCTTTCCGACGCCGACTACTTCCGTTTCACCGCCAGCACAACGGGAGCGGTGACGTTCACCGCCGCCACAACCCACAGCCTGACCCCCGTGTGGAGCGGTAGCGGCACCACGAGCGGCGTCAACGGCCAAACTTACACAGTGCAGGGCGTCGCAGGCCAGACGTACACAATTGGCCTTTCAACCAGCGGCGGCATCGGGCATTACACTTTTGCGATCAATGCCGGAAGCGGATCCACCTCGAATCCGCCCGTGCTCGCCCCGATCGGCAATAAGTCGGTCAACGAGGGAAGTCTTCTTACTTTCACCGCGACCGCCACTGACCCCGATGCCGGACAAACGTTGACCTACAGCCTGGCGACCGGCGCTCCGGCGGGGGCCGCGATCAATGCCACTACCGGCGTGTTCACCTGGACCCCCTCCGAGAGCCTAGGGCCGGGAACTTACAGCGTGACCGTCCGGGTCACTGACAACGGCTCGCCCGTCCGCAGCGATTCCGAAACGATCAGCATCACCGTCAACGAAGTCAACGCCACCCCGGTGCTGGCCCCAATCGGCAATAAATCGGTCAGCGAAGGGAGCCTGCTCACCTTCACCGCGACGGCCACCGATGCCGATCTCCCCGCCAACAATTTGACCTACAGCCTGGCCACCGGCGCTCCGGCGGGGGCCGCGATCAACGCCACTACCGGCGTGTTCATCTGGACCCCCACCGAGAGCCAAGGGCCGGGAACTTACAGTGTGACCGTCCGGGTCACTGACAACGGCTCGCCCGTCCGCAGCGATTCCGAAACGATCAGCATCACCGTCAACGCCTCGCTGGCGACGATCGATTGGGGCACGATTTCCCAACGTCAAGTCAACAATTTGGCCAACGTCGGAACGCAATGGTACCGCGTTCAGACCAGCCAGGCGGGTTATCTGACGGCCGAGGCGTTTTACTCGGGCAGTAGCGTGTCGATCGACTGGTTCAGTACGGCGATGCAGCAAGTCGCCACGGGCGCCAGCGTCGCGGGGGGCAAGCGGGTC
>JBGSYU010000620.1:0-1807 GCA_041750715.1 Lacipirellula sp. | reverse complement strand
TGCACGCCGTCGAGCTTGATGCCCAGATCCTTGAAAATCGCCGTAGCGCCGGTAAGCACCGCAATGTCGCCGAGCATCGCCTTACGACGATCGCCGTAGCCGGGCGCCTTTACGGCACACACCTGGACGATGCCGCGGAGCTTGTTCACCACGAGCGTGGCGAGGGCTTCGCCCTCCACGTCTTCGGCGATGATGAGCAGCGGCTTGCCGGCCTTCGAGACGGCCTCGAGAATCGGCACGAGATTCTTCGCGTTCGAGATCTTCTCCTCAAACACCAGGATGTAGGGATTATCGAGATCGACTTCCTGTTCGTCTTCGTTGTTCACGAAGTGCGGCGAGAGGTAGCCGCGGTCGAACTGCATGCCCTCGACCACTTCGACGGTCGTCTCGTTCCCGCGGCCTTCTTCGACGGTGATGACCCCGTCTTTGCCAACCTTCGCAAACGCCTCGGCCAGCACGGCGCCGATCGTCGGATCGTTGTTGCCGGCGATCGTGGCGATTTGTTGCAGGCTTTTCTTATCCTTCACGTCGAGCGGGTCGGCCATCTTCGCAATCGCGTCGGTCACCGCGGTGACGGCCTTCTGGATGCCGCGGCTCAGCGCCATGGCGTCGGCCCCGGCGGCGAGCATCTTGATGCCCTCGCGGAAGATACCTTCGGCTAGTACGGTGGCCGTGGTTGTGCCGTCGCCAGCGACGTCGTTCGTCTTGGGGGAGGCTTACTTCACCAACTGGGCGCCCAGATTTTCGTACGGGTCTTCCAGTTCAATGTCTTCGGCGACGGTCACGCCATCCTTGGTGACTTTCGGAGAGCCCCAACCCTTGTCGAGCACCGCGTTGCGGCCGCGGGGGCCGAGCGTGCTGCGAACGGCGCGGGCCAACTTCTCAACGCCAGCGGCCAGCGGCCTGCGGGCGTCGTCTTCAAATACCATCTGCTTGGGCACCTTAGAATCCTCCTCGGAGTGTCGAATGCGTCTCGCCCGGCGGCTGCGTAGCCGCGGGGCGCGTGAATGCGATTGCTTACGAAGTCGAGTTGCGTTTTGCCGAATCGATCAATCTAAACGGAAAAACGGCTTTTAGATACCGCCCGTGCGGCGAAAAGGCGTCCTGCCTCGCCGAACCAGAGCCAAAAATGGCAGACGGAACTCAGCGTGGTGCAGGCAAAACGCAAGCACTGTGCCAAGCAGCGGTTCGACGGCCCAACGGCGGCCTTTTGCCGGAGATTTTCGATAAACGCCAGAGGGGACCAACCTCCAGGTCGCGAGGGCAGGTTTCGGCGGGCGCCAATTTGGCAGGACAGCACCGTGCGTGATATTGCAGGAATCCTGAGCGCAGCGGCAGTCATCCTGAGCGCAGCGGCAGTCATCCTGAGCGCAGCGGCAGTCATCCTGAGCGCAGCGAAGGATCTAGCGCAGGCTAGCGATCTAGATTCGTCGCTGAACTCAGCGTAACGCCGATTGGTGGTTCACTACGAAGTCAATTCCCAGATTACCGCACCCGAGTCGCTCAGGCCCAACGTCGTCGCGAAACATCCAGCCACCGACGAACCGCAATTGATGGAACCTCCGGACGAGAATGTCGGTCGGCGCCGTCTCGGTGGACCGCCGGAGGGAATTTGGTACTATCAGCCCTACCAGTTCGCCAGCTAGAACCGCCGCCTTCGACGCCGTGCAGGACTTGCAGGACGAATTGGATCGACACGCGGCAAAGTGAGCGGAGGGGAACAATTCCCAGATCGCCGTAAGCTACTGCACTGAAACGATTTGCCGGAGTGGCGGAATTGGCAGACGCGCTGGACTCAAAATCCAGT
>JBGSYU010000619.1:0-2095 GCA_041750715.1 Lacipirellula sp. | reverse complement strand
GCCTTCGTCCATGTCGCGGTAGGGCAGGCCCAGCTCGAACAGAATCATCTGCAAGAGTGCCCGCCGCGTGCAGAGTTGCGCGCCGGCCAGCGTGACGACCGCCATGCGGGACGCGAACTGCTCGGCCAACACCGCCAGCAGCAGTGATTTCCCGGTCCCCGCGCCGCCCACCAAGATCGCCGGCCCCTCGCTGCGGGCGATCGCGCGTACAATTCGCTGCCGGGCGTCTTCGATCGCGTTGGCGGCAAAGTAACGCTGGGGACTGGGCGCTGAGAGAAAAGCGCGCCGCTGGTCGCTGCTCGACTGGGTCATCCGTGGCATTCCTGGCCGACTGGTTCACGTCCGTTGACAACGATCCCGACGTGGCGTTTGATCGGCGCCGGGGGTAAGCTGGCTTCAAGTGCAAGCTGAAGTTTGAAGTCTAGGGAGTTTCGGCGGGTCGTAACGACCTGGCCGCTAGGCTAAAGTCGACGTGCTGCGCGCTCCGCTACCGCGTCGCGGCTAACAACTGTTGCCGCAAACTATGTAACTGTTAGCCGCGACGCGGTAGCGGAGCGCTCGCATAGCGCTGACTACCCCAACTACCGTCCCATGTTCCGAATCAAAATCTGCGGCATCACGAACGTCGACGACGCCGTCGCCGCAGTCGATGCTGGCGCCGATGCGATTGGGCTGAACTTTTACGATAAGAGTCCGCGATGCGTGCGCCAGAAGGAGTGGATTGTGATCGCTCGCACGATCGAGCTTCCACGTCCGCCAAGCGGCGCGATCCCCGACGCGACCTGTTTCGGCGTCTTTGTAAACGACTCGTATGAATTCATCACCAAGATGATTCGCCAGTGCGAGGCGCTTTCCGGAGTGCAATTACACGGCGATGAATCGCCGGAATTGTTGGCGAGTTTCGGCGGCGCGCAAAGCCCGCTTCCAAAGACTCAGTGGCAACTTATTCGCGCCCGTCGGATGGATGATCGTGGCGTGTCCGCTATCGCGGAAGACCTGCAAATTTGTCGCGCCGCAGGTCGAGCGCCGGATGCAGTTCTCGTCGACGCCCTCACGCCCGGCCGCTATGGCGGCACGGGTGAAACCGTCTCCTGGGTCGGGCTGGCCGATCATCGCCGGTGGCTTGGCGATACGCCGCTGATCCTTGCTGGCGGGCTTACCCCCGACAACGTCGCCGAAGCCATTCGCATCGTTCGGCCCGCGGCGGTCGACGTTGCCAGCGGCGTTGAATCCGCGCCCGGCAAGAAAGACCCGCACAAAGTTCGCGACTTCATCGCCGCGGCGCGAGCGGCGTTCGAAGCAAGTGGCGAGCGGGGGGCGTAAACCCTCCGAATTCGGGCTGTGTTCCGGGGCCTCGGAGGGCCTACGCCCCCCCTCGCCGGCATTCCGAGCAGGCTTGCGTCCTTGCCACCTAGGCGGGGGTATCAGTACACTCCTATTTGATCCATCGCTCAGCCACGAACACGCTCGCAGTGTTCGTTAGTTCACCACACAGGAGCCTCTCAATCGTGTCCCAGGTCGCCACCGAACGTATGCCGTACAAGGTCCTCGATTGCAGCCCCGAGCAGTTTGAAAAGCTTGCCAAATGGGGTCGGCAGGAGATCGAGCTTGCCCAGAACGAGATGCCGGGGCTGATGGCCCTGCGCGAGAAGCACGGCAAGAGTAAGCCGCTGGCGGGCGCCCGGATCGCCGGTTGCTTGCACATGACCATCCAGACGGCGGTCCTCATCGAGACGCTCGCCGAACTGGGGGCCGAGGTGACCTGGAGTAGCTGCAATATTTTCAGCACCCAGGACCATGCCGCCTGCGCGATCGCGAAGGCCGGCTTCCCCGTCTACGCCTGGAAGGGCATGAACGAGCACCAGTTCGATTGGTGCATCGAGCAGACGCTGTTCTTTCCCAGTGGCGAGCCGCTTAATCTCATCCTGGATGACGGCGGCGATCTCACTGCGATGGTTCATAACAAGTTCCCCGAGATGCTCGGCGAGATTCGGGGGCTGAGCGAGGAGACCACGACGGGGGTTCACCGCCTGTACCAGATGCACGAGCGCGGCGAGCTGAAGGTGCCGGCGATCAACGTGAACGACTCGGTGAC
>JBGSYU010000618.1:0-1853 GCA_041750715.1 Lacipirellula sp. | reverse complement strand
CCCGCGCGGCCCGCGAAGGCGGTTGGCGCAGGGCGCCGTGTTTTTAGCGTCGCGGATGCAACTGCCGATCGTGGCGATCGGCATGGGCGTCGATCGGCCGTGGCGAACGCCCACATGGGACAAGTTCGCGTTGCCGCGGCCAGGTTCGCGGGCGCGGGCCGTTATTGGGCCTGAGGTGTTCATACCGCCGGACCTCGACCGGGGCGAACTGGAACTTCGGCGGCAGGGGGTCGAACGGTTGCTCAATCAGCTCACCGGCGAGGCCGAGCAATGGGCCGAAAGCGGCGAGCGGCGCCTCAGCAGCGTGCCGGTGTTTCGGCAGGGGCTGCTTCTGGAAGGTGAAAGCGGCGCAGTTCCACCCAACGGGTCGCAAGTGGCGCGTGTCGAGGCGGCCGCGGAGATGCCGGACCTTTCTGCCACGCAGCGGCGTGCGGCGGGTTAGTGGGCGCCTGATATCTTCAAGTTGATCGGTGCAAAGTTTGTCGACTGTCTCCGAGCCCCAGCGGGGCTGACGCGTTCGCATGCCTGCTGAACGCTGCGAAGACCGCCTACAAAGCGAGGCGCCCAATCGCTTACAATGGGATAGCCACCCTTGCCACGCTGCGCACCGCCCATGTCGACGCTCATCACCGCTACTGCATCCAACGCGCCGACGGGCGAGCGCGTACACACGGTCTCGCAGCTCACGGCGATGCTGAAGGGCGTCGTCGAAGAGACTTTCCCCTCGGTGTGGGTCGCCGGCGAAATCTCAAACTTTTCGCAGCCGCAGTCGGGGCACTGCTATTTCACGCTGAAAGACGACGGCGCGCAGATGCGGGCCGTGCTGTGGCGGAACACGGCGACGCGGCTGAAGCTGCAATTGCACGACGGGCTGGAGGTGGTCTGCCGCGGGCGGCTCGATTTGTATCCGCCGCGCGGCAGTTATAAGCTCGTCGTCGACGAGTTGCAGCCCAAGGGGATGGGCGCGCTGGAACTGGCCCTGCGGCAGCGGCGCGAGAAGCTGGCCAAGGAAGGGCTGTTCGATCCGTCGCGAAAGCGACGGCTGCCGCCGTTCCCGCGAAGGATCGGCGTGGTGACAAGCCCGACCGGTGCTGCGATCCGCGACTTTTTGCAGGTGGTGAAGCGCCGGTGGCGGGGCGTCGAGGTGCTCGTGTTCTCGGCTCGCGTGCAGGGCGACTGTGCGGCGGACGAAATCGTGGCGGGCATTCGAGCGGCCAATCGCGTGACGCCGCCGCTCGACGTACTGGTGGTGACCCGCGGCGGCGGGAGCCTGGAAGACCTGTGGTGTTTCAACGAAGAGTCGGTCGTGCGGGCGATCTCCGCGTCGGGCGTGCCGACGGTCTCGGCGATCGGGCATGAGATCGACGTGACGCTGGCCGATCTTGTTGCCGACGTTCGAGCGCTCACTCCTAGCGAAGGTGCGGAGCGAATCGTTCCATCGGCGGACGATGTGAACGACATGGTGCGCGGCTTGGGAACGCGGCTCGGTACGGCCATGTCGACGCGGGTCGCGCAGGTTCGCAATCGACTCGATGCGCTGGCCAGCCGACCGGCGCTCGGCCGGCCGTTGGATGGCGTCCATTTGCGGGGCCGGCGGTTGGATGAGTTGTCGTTACGGCTCGACGGCGCGGCGAGACGGCTGCTCCGCGATTCTCGGGCGGCGATCGGGGCGGTGGCGGGGAAGCTAGAGACTCTCAGTCCGCTGGGCGTTCTCCGTCGTGGCTACAGCCTCACCTACGCGGCGAATGACCAGCGGCTGATTACGTCGGCGGACAATCTGCGAGTGGGCCATCGGGTCGTGACGCGGTTTCATCGCGGGACCGCGACAAGCATCGTGGAATCAATTAGCAAGG